>NZ_JBPZHA010000019.1:0-37169 GCF_051857515.1 Hydrogenophaga sedimenti | reverse complement strand
AAAACGGGCGGTGCAAACGCAGAAACTGCGTTGAATTCGCTGATTCCGAGTCGCGCTGTTTCATGTCGTGGCAAGCCGCCCGCTATCGGCTGGCGCTAAACGTGTTTTGAACACCATCCCTAGCAGGTTCTGCATCACCACCGCCATCAGCCCCGGGTCGGCCTGCACCCACAGGCCGTCCTCGATCGACCACCGCACCCGGCGCGCGGGATCGGTGCGCGCCAGGTCGGAGGCCACCGTGTTCGCCAGCTCGCTCAGGTTGATGCGCTGCGCCTTCAGCTCCGCCCGGCTCTGCTGCGCCATCGAAAGCAGGTCGTTGATCAGCAGCCCCATGCGCCGCGCGCCCTCCTGGATGCGGCCCAGGAAACTGCGTCCTTCGTCGCTCAGCCGCATGCCCTCGGATTCGCCCAGCACCGTGGCGAACCCGTGGATGCTGCGCAGCGGCGTGCGCAGGTCGTGCGACACGCTGTAGGTGAACGACTCCAGGTCCCGGTTCAGCGCCATCAGCTCCTGGGTCCGCACCTTCACACGCTGCTCCAGGCTGGTGTTGAGCTGCTCCAGCGCGAACTGGGTCTCGCGCAGTTCGGTGATGTCCTGCACCGTGCCGTGGTAGCCCACCGGCTGGTTGCCCTCGAAGTTGAACAGACAGAGCAGCCGCACGTGGCGCACGGCGCCGTCGGGCAGAACGATGCGGTGCACCTCGTCCAGCGGCTGGCGCGAGGCCATGGCCGCGTCGAACGCCTCGCGCAGCGCCGCGGCGTCGTCCGGATGCAGCATCGCAACGAACCCTTCGTAGCTCGGCGTGTAGCGGGCCGGCGACTGCGCGAAGATGCGGTAGACCTCGTCGGACCAGGTCAGCGTCCGGCTGGCCATGTCGTATTCCCAGTGCCCGACCCTGGCCATGCGCTGCGCCGATTTCAGCCGCATCTCGCTGCGCTCGTGCTTGTCGCGGCTGCGCTCGAGCTTCCAGAGCAGCCGACCGATCCAGGCACCGATGGCCGCCAGCGCGAGCGACAGCAGGGCGGTCAGCAGCAGCGCGTCCCGGTGGGTCATCTCCAGGGGCGCCAGCACCGCCGACTCCGACAGGCCCACCACCACCACCGCCTCGGTTCCCCGCAGGCGCTGCCAGCCATACAGCCGCGGCACGCCGTCGATCGCGCCCCCCAGGCGGAAAGTTCCCCGCTCGGTCTCCCGGTCCAGCATGAACGGCCGCGTCGAGGGCACGCTCTGCCCCATCGCCGACTCGTTGTCCAGACTGCGGGCGAGCAACTGCCCACCCGGATGCACCAGGCCCACCAGGTCGTTGTCCGACAGCGCCAGCCGCCCCAGCGAACGGGCGAGGTAGGCGCTCGACAGCGCCAGATGCAGCCCGCCCTCGAAATGGCCGTTGCGCTGGATCGGACGGCCGAGCACGAACAGCCACTGCCCGTTCAGGCGCGAACGCACCGGCTCACCGAGCACCACATGGTCCCCGGCGGAGCGCATGGCCTGGAAATACGGACGGTCGCCGACATAGGCACCGGTCGCGGCGCCCAGGCTGTTGTAGATCACATGGCCGCCCGCGTCGACCACCGTCAGATGCGACACCAGTCCGGGCGGCAGCGAATCGAACACCCGGCGACGCTCCGTCTCGAAGGTCTCGCCGGGGCCGTTCCAGTGGCCCCGCAGGTCGAGCAGGCCCAGGTCCAGCAGGTGGAACAGTGTTTCCGTCTGCCCGACCATGGCGTCGGCCAGCTGCTGGCTGCGCAGTTCCTCGCGCGCCAGCACCTCCTCGCGCAGCTGGGCCTGCAGCTGCAGACTCAGCCCCCAGAGCAAGAGCACGGCAAGCGCAGTGAACAGCGCAACCGCCGTCACCATGGAACGGAGTCGGGAAATCAATGCACCCCCTGAGTTTTGTTGCATTTTGTAGCCGATATTCCGTTCCGTGGCATCCGGGACTGTTCGGGGATGCCCCGAGGTTGACCTTCGTCACGCCCGCAGGCACCGTTCGTCGCGTCTGACGCGAACCTGTCGGTCACGGTGAGCGTGACACAGGCTCAGTGCCGGTGCCGGTGCCGGTGCTGGTGGTGCGCGTCGGGCACGTGCGGGTGCGCGTGGTGCAGGGCCACGTGGCGGTGCCAGTGGCTGTGGGTGCCCGCGGGCAGTGGATCGTGCCTGTGGTCGTGGTGCCCGTCGTCGTGGCGGTGGGCGTGCTCGTGCTCCAGCGGTTCGTGGTCGTGGCCATGGGCGTGGTCTTCCAGCAGATGGACCACCAGCCCCACCACCATCAGCGCCCCGCCGAGCAGCCACAGCCCGCTGACCGAGCGCTCGCCCAGCGCGAAGGCACCGAGCGCACCGATGAACGGCGCGAAGGCAAACACCGAGCCGGTCCGCGCGGCGCCGAACTGGCGCTGGGCCAGCAGGTAGCAGCGCAGGCTCAGCCCGTAGCCGCTGGCGCCGACCGCCAGCAGGGCCAGCGCCGCTTCGGCGGACGGCACCGCCTCGCCCCACAGCCAGGCCACCAGACCCGTCGCCCCGGCCCCCAGCGCCGCCTTGGCCAGCACCACCTGTCCCGGGTCGCGGTCGGCCACACCGCGCGAGAGCGTGTTGTCCACGCCCCAGGCCACCGTGGCCGCGGCCACCGCCAGCAGGCCCGAGAGCTGCACCACGCCGGTCATGCCCTGGTCGACCACCAGCAGCAGGCCACCGGCCAGCAAGAGCAGCACCGCGGTCACGACCCGGCGGTCCATCGTTTCGCCGTACCAGCGCCAGGCCAGCAGGGCCGTGAAGACGGCTTCGAGCGTCAGCAGCAGCGAAGCGCTGGCGCCGCTGGTGCGCTGCAGCCCCCAGGCCAGCGCCACCGGTCCGAGCACCGCACCGGCCGCCACCATCGCCAGCAACCGGGGGGCATCGCTGCGCCGCAGCGGCGCCTCGATCGACGCACCGCGCCGCTGGAACACCGCGACCAGTGCGGCGCCCAGGTACAGCAGCGCAGCGGTGGTGAAGGGCCCCAGGCCCTGGCCGAAGCGCTGGACCAGGGGTGTGCTCAGGCCGAACAGGGCGGCGGCCAGCAAGGCCAGCGCCGCGCCGCGCAGGACAGGAGAAGCGATCGGCATGCGTTCGTCGTGGTTCGGGAGGTCGTGCGAGGCTATCACCCCGCGGCCCCGGACTCACCAGGTCGTCAGGTCCGAAGTCACCGCGACCTCGGGCAGGGTGAAGAAGAAGGCGGCCCCCCGCCCCACGGCGCCTTCGCCGCGCACATGGCCACCCTGGCGGCGGATCACCCGGCTCACCGTGGCCAGGCCCACGCCCGAACCCTCGAATTCGTGGTGCGCGTGCAGCCGCTTGAACGGCTGGAACAGCTGCGCCGCGTAGGCCATGTCGAAACCCGCGCCGTTGTCGCGCACGCAGAAGGTCGTCATGCCGTCGGCCTGCGTCTCCTGCGTGAACGAGATGCGGGCGCGGGACGCCTGGCCGGTGTACTTCCAGGCGTTGCCCAGCAGGTTCTGCAGCACCACCCGGATCAGGCCGGGATCGGCCATCGCCTGCAACTGGTCCTGGATGTGCCAGTCGACCTCGCGCCCCGGCTCGGCGCGCTGCAGTTCGCCCGCCACCTGCAGCGCCAGCTCGCTCAGGTCCACCGGCTCCTGGTGCATCCTGGCGCGGCTCAGGTGCGCCAGCGACAGCAGGTCGGTGATGAGCTGCCCCATGCGGCGCGACCCGTCCTGGATCCGGCGCAGGTGCTTGCGCCCCGCCTCGGACAGCTGCGCGCCCTCCTCTTCCTCCAGCACACAGGCAAAACCGTGGATGCTGCGCAGCGGTGTGCGCAGGTCGTGCGACACGCTGTAGGTGAAGGCCTCCAGCTCCCGGTTGGCCTGCGCCAGCTCCCTGGTGCGATCGGTCACGCGGATCTCCAGCTGCTCGTTGAGCTGCTGCAGCGCCAGCCGCGCCATGCGCACTTCGGTGATGTCCTGCACCGTGCCCAGGCTCCGCAGCGGGCGCTCGCCCTCGTATTCGGTCACCCCCTGCTGGCGCACGTATTTCACCCGCCCGCCAGGGAACTGCAGCCGGTGCACATGGTTGTAGGGCTTGCGCGCCTGCACCGACGCCTCGTATTCGTGCTGCACCTGCGCCCGGTCGTCCGGGTGCACCCACTGCAGGAACCGTTCGTACGACGGGTGCGTCAGCGCCGGGTCCATCTCGAAGATGCGGAACACCTCGTCCGACCACTTGACCTCGCCCGAGGCCACATCGTGTGTCCAGCTGCCCAGGCGCGCGAGCTGCTGCGCCTCCTTGAGCTGCGCCTCACGGGCCGCCAGCGCCCGCTGGCTGCGCGCCGCCTGCAGCTGACTGCGCGCGATCACGCCGCCAAACCCCAGCAGCAGCAGCGAGAGCAGCCCGGTGGCCACCAGGTTGCGCCGCAGCGCGGGCACCAGCGGCGCCAGCACCGTGTCGTCGGCCAGCCCCACCGACACCACCAGGCCCGACCCGGGCAGCCGGTGCCACCCGTAGGTGCGCGGCGCGTGGTCCATGACGTCTTCCACCCGGTAGGTGCCCTGCGTCGGCGCCGGGTCGCGCCGGAAAGGCCGGTCCGCGGGCACCTGCGCATTCATCGAGGCATCGTTGTTCCGGCTGCGCGCCAGGTAGTGACCGTCCGGATGAACCAGCGACACCACATCCTGGTCCGACAGCTCCAGCGCGCCGAGCCGCTCCGCCATGTAGGACGACCGCACCACCAGATTCACCACGCCCTCGAAGCGGCCGCCGCGCAGGATCGGCCGACTCACCGTGAAGGCCCACTGACCCAGGAACCGCGACAGCACCGGCGCACTCACCAGCAGGCGGTCGCCGCCGGTGCGCAGGCCCGTGAAGTAGCCGCGGTCCCCCACATACAGGCCCGGATCGCGGCCCAGGCTGTTGTAGACCACATAGCCCTCGGCGTTGATCACCGTCAGGTGGGACACGAAGCCCGCGGGCAGGGAGGACAAGGTGTCGCCGGCCAGCGCATCAAACCGCCGGGCCGTCTCGGGCCGCCACTGCTGGCGCAGCTCCTTGAGCGCCATGTCCAGCATGCCCAGCTGCGCCTGCACCTGCCCCGCCATGGCCCCGGCCACATGCAGGCTGCGCTGGTCGGCCTGCAGCAGCACCTGCTGACGCAGCAACGCCTGCGAACGCAGCGCCTGCCACCACAACACACCGGCTGCGGTGGCCGACAGCAGCACCACCAGCAGCACAAATGAGCGAGAACGCGCCTTCATTCCTTGTATGGGTCTATTTGCTTGTTCGGATCATTTCGACACAAAGCCCCGCAAGTTGAGGCCGGTCCGGCCCGGCGGCGCCGGTGGCGGTGTGCGCGAATGCCGCCCATACGCGCAGGCGCATGCCGCCCGCCCCCCGATGCGGCAGACTGGTGCGGCTGCCGCACGCCGCCCCTTTCAGCCCCCCCCCCACGCCATGCCCACCATCCAGAACCCGTCCGTCGAACGCCTGCGCGCCTTGCCCAAGGCCGAGGTCCACGCACACCTTGAAGGTTGTTTCGAATCCACCCTGCTCGAACAGTGGGCGAAGCAGGCGGGGGTCGCCATGCCGCGGCCCGCGGATCGCCTGTTCGAGTTCGAAGGCCTGGCCGACTTCCTGCACTTTCTCGACTGGGCCTGTGGCCTCGCCGCCACCCCGCAACGCCTGGCCGAGCTGGCCTACAGCTACAGCCAGCGCCTGGCCGAGGGCGGCGCCGGCTACGCCGACGTGATCGTCAACCCGACCCACTGGCCGGCCTGGCACGGGCGTCTGCCCGCCATGATCGACGCCATCGATGCCGGCCTGCGCGCCGCCGAACAGGACGGCCTGCCGCCCGTGGGCCTGTGCGTCAGCCTGCTGCGCACCCAATCGGCGGACGCGGCGGCCGAACTGGTCGACGCCCTGGTGGCCTTGAAGCATCCGCGCGTCGTGGCGCTCTCGATCGACGGCAACGAGGCCGCGGCCGGCCGCACCGGCCTGCGCTTTGCGCAGGCGTTCCGTCGGGCCGGCGCGGCGGGCCTGCGGCGCACCGTGCACGCGGGCGAATCCAGCGGTCCCGAGGGCGTGCGCGATGCGATCGAACTGCTGGGCGCCGACCGCATCGACCACGGGGTGCGCGCCATCGAGGACCCCGAACTGGTGGCGCTGCTGGTGGAGCGACAGATCCCGCTGGGCATCTGCCCGACGTCCAACCTCCGGCTGGGCGTCTACCCCCGCATCGAGGACCACCCCATCGAACGGCTGCGCCGCGCGGGGGTGGCCGTGTCGCTCAACACCGACGACCCGGTCCTGCTGGGCGCCAGCCTCGTGGGCGAATACGCCCTGTGCGCCCGGGCGTTCGGCTGGTCGGACGACGACCTCCGGGCGCTGGCCCGCCACTCGATCGGCGCGAGCTTCGCCAACGCGGACACCAAGGCCCGGCTGGTCCAGGCACTGTCGGCCTGGTGAATGCCCTGGATGGGGCGGCGGCCCCGGCGCCCCGCCGGTTCGGGCGGGATCGCCCTCAACCGGCCGCGCTGTCGTCTTCCGTGACCGGCTGGGCCAGGCCGCTGGGGGTGAAGCTCTCGCCGTGGCTGGCGAGGTAGTCGCGGATCAGGCGCCGCACGACCTGCGACGGGGTCACGTCCTGGCGCGCGCACAGGCTCTCGAAGGCCTTCTTCTTGGCCGGGTCGATCAGAACAGTCAGGCGGGCGGTCTTCAACTCCATGGGTGCATTCTAGGCAGGTGGGGAGACGGTCCGTTCCGGGATAAACATGATAATGTTATTATCATTCTATGTGCTTCCAAAGCACCTCGCCACCATGATTCAAAGCCTGACCCACAAGGTGCGCACCCGCCGCGCCAACCGCCAGCTCGGCGGCTTGCTGGCGTTCGTGGCGGGGGCGGCCAATGCGGGCGGGTTCCTGGCGATCCAGCGCTACACCTCGCACATGACGGGCATCGTCTCGGAGATCGCGGACAACCTGGTGCTGGGCAACCTGTACCTGGGTGCGGCGGGGCTGGCGGCCCTGGGCGCGTTCACCGCGGGTGCCGCCACGACGGCGGTGCTGGTGAACTGGGCGCGGCGGCGGCATCTGCACAGCGAATACGCCTTCTCGCTGATGCTCGAAGCGGTCCTGTTGCTGCTGTTCGGCCTGCTGGGCGCCAACCTGAACGCCCTGATCGACATCTTTCTGCCCGCCACGGTGCTGGTGCTCAGCTTCATCATGGGGCTGCAGAACGCGATCGTGACCAAGATCTCCAAGGCCGAGATCCGCACCACCCACATGACGGGCATCGTGACCGACCTGGGCATCGAGCTGGGCCGGCTGTTCTACTGGAACCGCGCCCTGGACGCCAACGCCGAACACTTTGTCGAGGCCGACCGCGACAAGCTGGGCATCCACGCCACCATCCTGGGCCTGTTCTTCGCCGGCGGACTGGTCGGGGCACTGTCGTTCAAGCAGCTGGGCTTCGTGGCGTCGGTGCCGCTGGCGCTGCTGCTCAGCGCGATCGCGGCACCGATGCTGTGGCAGGACATCGGCGACTGGCTGCACCGCAGGAACGGGGGCCGTCCATGACGCAGTCCGGCGAATGGGTGCACCAGGAACGCTTCGAGCGGGAGCTGCGCTTTGGCGCCACCGACGTGCAGAGTGCGATGGACCTGCGCGACCCCGACCGGCTGGTGCTGGATTACACGCGGCTGATGATGGGCTTCGTGCTGTTCCAGCCGGCGCCACGCAAGATGCTGATGATCGGCCTGGGCGGCGGCTCGCTGCCCAAGTTCTGCCACCGGCACTTCCCCGGAACCGACATCACGGTGGTGGAGATCAACCCGGCGGTCATCGCGCTGCGGGAGCATTTCGACATTCCGCCGGACCAGCCGGGCTTCCGGGTCGTGCAGGCCGACGGGGCCGCCCTGGTCGCCGAGATGGACAGCGCGTCCTTCGACGTCATCTTCGTCGACGCTTTTGATGCCGACGGCATGCCGCCCCCGCTGGGCTCGCAGGACTTCTACACGCACTGTGCGCGCCTGCTGACGACCGGCGGTGTCATGGTCTGCAACCTGCACGAGCTGGACATCCGCTTCGGTTCGTTTCTGGAGCGCATCGGGTCGGTGTTCGACGGCCGCGCCATGGCGGTCGGCACCCGGGAGTGCGGCAACAGCGTCGTGTTTGCGCGCCAGGGCATGCCCCTCCGTGCGGGCCTGCCCCGACACCTGCGGCGGCCTTCGGCCATGGCCGAACAGGCCTGGGCCGACATCGAGGCCGATGTGCACGATGTGGTCCGCGAGGCCAGGAGCGCCAGGGAGTTCGCCTGAGCCTCCCCGCACCCGGCATCTCGTCGTAGCATCACGGCTTCGCCCCACGAACCGATGCCCGACATGCCGACGAACACCCCGCCCCGCCTCTCCCTCGCTCTGGCCCTGAGCCTGGCCGCCACCGCCGCCTGGGCCCAGAGCGCCACCCCCGCCGCATCCGCGCAGCCGGCCCCCACCCGGGCGGCGGCCGACACCCTGGGCGTCGGCCTGCTGGTGACCTCCGAATGGCGGCCGTACCGCGGCGTGGGTAATGTGACGCAGGCGTTTCCGGTGCTGCAGTACGAAAACGCCTGGCTCGACATCTGGGGCCCGGTGGCCGACCTCAAGCTGCACGACGAAGGCCCGCTGCTGGCGGTGCTGCGCGCGCGCTACATCGACACGGGTTACGACGCCGGCGACAGCCCGGCGCTGACCGGCATGCAGGACCGCAAGAACAGCGTGTGGCTGGGCACCAAGCTGCAGTGGCGCACCCCGGTCGCCCACCTGTCGGCCGAGTGGCTGGCCGACGGCTCGCGCCGCAGCAAGGGCCAGCAGCTCAACCTCAAGGTCGAGACCCTGCTGAACGCCGGCCCGGTGCGCATCGTGCCGCGCGTGGGCCTGCAGTGGCTGGACACGAAGTACGTCAACTACTACTACGGCGTGAGCGCCGCCGAGGCGCGCACCGGCCGCGCGGCCTACCAGGGCAAGTCGGCCCTCAACCCCGAGATCGGCGCCCGCTTCCTCTACAACATCACGCCCTCGCAATCGACCTTCGTCGACGTCAGCGCGACCGCGCTGGGCTCGTCGATCAAACGCAGCCCGATCGTCGAGCACGCGTGGGTGCCGGCGGTGCGCCTGGGCTACGTCTACGGTTTCTGAACAAGGTGCCCATCGCATGCAGTTTTTCGACGCCGACGCGACCCGCAGCGCCCTGCCTTTTGACCGCCTGATTCCTGCGCTGCGCGAGCGCTTCGCGGGTGGCTGCGAGGCGCCGCCGCGCCACGTGCACGAGATCGTCAACCCGCTCGGCGAAGCCGGCCAGGACGCCGCCGGCCGGCGCGTGACCTCGCTGATCATGCCGGCCTGGATTCCGGGCAAGTACTACGGCGTCAAGATCGTCAACATCGCGCACGGCAACGCGCGCCGCAACCTGCCCGGGCTGCACGCGACCTACCTGCTGTTCGACGCCCGCACCGGCGTGCCGCTGGCGCAGATGGACGGCGACGTGATCACCGCGCGCCGCACGGCCGCGACCTCGGCGCTGGCGGGCTCTTACTTGGCGCGCGAAGAGGCCAAGCACCTGGTGGTCGTCGGTGCCGGGCGGGTCGCGCGCCTGCTGCCGGCCGCCTGGGCGGCCGTGCGGCCGATCGAACACGTCACCATCTGGGCCCGGCGCGAGAGCGAGGCGCAGGCCCTGGCCGACCAGCTCAAGGCGCGCGGCGTCTCGGCCAGCGCGACGAAGGATCTGGCCAGCGCCTGCGCCTCGGCCGACATCGTCAGCTGCGCCACCATGGCCAACGAGCCGGTGGTGCGCGGCAGCTGGCTGGCGCCGGGCGCGCACCTGGACCTGATCGGCTCGTTCACGCCCGCGATGCGCGAGGCCGACGACGCCTGCTTCGAGCACGCGCGCGTGTTCGTCGACACCGACGAGGCGCTGGAGAAAAGCGGCGACCTGCTGGTGCCGATGCAGCACGGCGTGTTCAGCGCCAACGAGCTGCGCGGCACGCTGACCACGCTGGCGCGCGGCGTCGCCACCGGCCGCAAGGCGCCGGGCGAACGCACCGTGTTCAAGTCGGTCGGCAACGCGCTGGAAGACCTCGCGGCGGCGGTGCTGGTGAGCGAGTCGGCGGCCGCCAGCGCCTGAGGGTCTGTCCGCGCTGGCGGCAGGGGCAAGACAGCGGCCGGACAATCGCGCGATGCACACCGACCACCCCGCCCTCCGCCGCCGCCGATTCGCCCAGGGCTCGCTGGCCCTGCTCGCCAGCCCCTGGCTCGCGCCGGCGCAGGCCCAGACCGCCACGGCAGGCTGCCCCGCGCTGCTGGCACACCAGTTCCCGCGGCTGCAGGACGAGAAGCCGCAGGACCTCTGCCAGTACGCGGGCAAGGTGTTGCTGGTGGTCAACACCGCGAGCTACTGCGGCTTCACGCCCCAGTACGAAGGGCTGGAAGCGCTGTACGCGAAGTACGAGAAGCAGGGGCTGGTGATCCTGGGCTTTCCGTCCAACGACTTCGGCCAGCAGGAACCCGGCGGTGCCAAACAGATCGCCGAACTCTGCTTCAACACCTACGGCGTGAAGTTCCCGATGTTCTCCAAGACGGTGGTCAGGGGCAGCGGCCGCCACCCGTTCTACGCACAGCTTGCGCAGGCCACCGGCTCCACGCCGCAGTGGAACTTCCACAAGTACCTGGTCGCGCGCGACGGCAAGACGGTCACCAGCTTCGCCAGCCAGGTCGAGCCCGGCAGCGCCACGCTCGCCGGCGCGGTCGAGGCGGCCCTCAAGGCCCGGTCCTGAACGCGCTCAGCCGGGCGCGTCCTCCAGCGGTGGCAGCCAGTCGCCGCCCGGGTTCATCCGCGTGGCGCTGGCCTGCAACCGCGCCAGGTGGTTGCTGAACTGCCGGCGCTCTTCGCCACTGAACGGCGACAACAGGTCCCGCTGGATCGCGGCGATGCGCGGAAACACCTCGCCGTAGACGCGCCGGCCCTGCTCGGTCAGGAAGACATGCACCTCGCGCCGGTCCGACGGCTTGGGTTCGCGCCGCACCAGGCCCTTGTCGGTCAGGCTGGTGATGGCGCGCGAGATGCGGGCACGGTCGAGCATGGCGCGCACCGCCAGCTCGGACGACTGCACCCCCTCCACATCCGCCAGGCAGGACAGCACGCGCCACTCGCGCCGCGTGATCCCGTAGTCGCGCTCGCACATGCGCACCACCAGCGGTCCGGCCGTGGCGTGGATGCGGTAGAGGCGGTAGAGCAGCAGGTCGTCCTGGTGCTGCGGTTGCTGGAGCTGGTCGTCGTCGCTCATGGATCTTGGTGTCTCTAGGGAAAACACCGGGAACGATTGATTTCTGCAATTGATTGTCTCTCCCTAGCATGGGCGGCAGCAGCGGGGAAACACCCGCGCACAACGGAGACATTCCATGCAAAAACGCCCCTTCCTGGCCGGCGCCATCGCCCTGGCCTGCATCGCCGCCCTGCCCCTGACCGCGATGGCGCAGGACAAGCCACCGCTGAAGATCGTGGTGGGCTTCCCGCCCGGCGGCTCGGCCGACCTGCTCGCGCGGCTGATGGCCGAGGGCCTGAAGAACGACTTCTCGTCGGTGATCGTGGAGAACAAGCCCGGTGCGGGCGGACGCATCGCGCTGGGCCTGGTCAAGCGGGCGCCGGCCGACGGCCAGACCGTGGTGCTGCTGCCCAGCGGTCCGATGGTGCTGTTCCCGCACGTCTACAAGAAGCTCGACTACGACGCGGTCACCGACTTCACGCCGGTCTCGCTGCTGGCGAATTTCCAGTTCAGCGTGGTCGCCGGGGCCGGGGTGCCGGTCAGGAGCGTGAAGGACATGATCGCGCGCGCCAGGGCCGAACCCGGCAAGGGCACCTACGGCACGCCCGGCCAGGGCACGCTGCCGCATTTCATGGGCGTGATGTTCGGCCAGAAGGCCGGCGCGGAGCTGACCCACGTGCCGTTCCAGGGCGGCGGCCCGGCCAACACCGCGCTGCTGGGCGGCCACATCGACTACAAGTTCGACGTCGTGACCGAGACCGCCGAGCTGCACCGCGCCGGCAAGGTGCGCATCCTCGGCGTGACCGGCAGCAAGCGCGACCCGCAGGTGCCCGAGGTGCCGACGCTCCAGGAACAGGGCGTGGACATGGTCGCCACCGCCTGGTTCGCGATGTACGGCCCGGCCGGCCTCAAGCCCGAGGTGCGCGACATGATCAGCAGCGCGGTCGCCAAGGCCGTGCGCACACCCGCGCTGCGCGCCAAACTGATCGAGCAGGGCTATGAGCCGGTGGGATCGACCCCGGCCGAACTCGCCGCCGCGCAAGCCGCCGACCTCAAGCGCTGGGAAGGCCCGATCAAGGCCACCGGCGTGCAACTCGACTGACTTTTTTTCTTCCGGACCACCATGAACCGCTTCCGTCGCCACGCCGTGGCCGCGCTCGCCTGCACGGCCCTTCCGCCCTTCGCCGCGTCGCACGCCCAGGCCCCCGCCTGGCCCGCCAAGCCCGTCACCTTCGTCAACAACTTCCCGCCCGGCGGGCCGTCGGACCTGCTGGCACGCTCGGTCGCCGCCGTGCTGCAGGAAGGCTTCAAGCAGCCCTTCGTGGTCGAGAACAAGGCCGGCGCCGGCGGCAACCTGGGCGCCGCGCAGGTGGCCAAGGCGGCGCCGGACGGACAGACGGTGCTGTTCGGCATCGACACCGCCTTCACCATCAACCCGCACCTCTATCCGTCGATGCCGTTCAAGCCGGGCGACCTGAAACCGGTGGTGATCATGGCCTCGTCGGGCCTGCTGATCGGCGTGAACCCGGCCACCGGCATCAAGACCTTCGGCGACCTGATGAGCAAGGGCCGGCAGCAGCCGCTGAACTTCAGCTCCGGCGGCAACGGCAGTCCGGGGCATCTGGCGGCGGCCATCCTCTCCAGCAGCACACCGGTCAAGACCCAGCACGTGCCCTACCGCGGCAACACGCCGGCCGTGACCGCCGTGCTCAGCGGCGAGGTGGACGGCGGCATCCTGGCCACGCCGGGCATGCTGCCGCACGTGCAGAGCGGCAAGATCACCGCGCTGGCCGTGACCAGCGCGCGCCGCTCTCAGCTGGCGCCGCAGCTGCCCACCGTGGCCGAGCTGGGGCTGAAGGCGCTCGAATCCGAGGTGCTGTACCTGGTGATGGTGCCGGCCGCCACGCCGGATGCGGTGGTGCAGACCCTGTCCAAGGGCATCGTCGACGCGCTGCAGCGCCCCGACATCAAGGAACGCATGAAAGGCCTGGACCTGTTCTTCGAAGGGCAGACCGGTGCGGCCGCGACCAAGCGGCTGGCCGACCTGAACACGCGCTACGGCCAGATCGTGCGCAGCACCGGCATGAAGGCGGACTGACATGGCCACGCAACGCCCCAACATCATCTACATCGTCAGCGACGACCTGGGCTACGCCGACCTCGGCTGCTACGGCGGCCGGCCCGCCGGCTTCGGCCCCGTGTCGCCGCACATCGACGCGCTCGCCGCGGGCGGCCTGCGCCTGACCGAGGGCTACAGCAACTCGCCGGTCTGTTCGCCCACGCGCTTCGCGATGGCGACCATGCGCTGGCAGTACCGCCTGCGCGGCGCGCTGGAAGAGCCCATCAACAGCCGCAGCAAAGGGAGCGACACCCTGGGCCTGCCGCCCGACATCCCCACCCTGCCCTCGCGGCTGAAAGACGCCGGCTACCGCACTGCGCTGGTCGGCAAGTGGCACCTGGGTTACCCGCCGCACTTCGGCCCGCTGCGCTCGGGCTACGAGGAGTTCTTCGGCATCATGGCCGGCGGCGTGGACTACTTCACCCACTGCTCGTCGAATGGCGACCACGACCTCTACATCAACGACGACACCCACAAGGAGGTCGGCTACCTCACCGACGTGTTCTCGCACAAGGCGGTCGAGCATGTGAGGGCGCGCGCCGCCGAAGCGCGCAGCGGCACACCGTTTTTCCTCAGCCTGCACTACACCGCGCCGCACTGGCCCTGGGAAACGCGCGACGACGCGCACGTGGCGCCCGAGGTGGCGAAGAACCTGTTCCACCTGCACGGCGGCAGCGTCGAGGCCTACCGCCGGATGATCCACCACATGGACGAAGGCATCGGCTGGCTGGTCGCCGCGCTGCGCGAGGAAGGGCTGCTGGACGACACGCTGATCGTCTTCACCAGCGACAACGGCGGCGAGCGTTTTTCCGACAACTGGCCGCTGGTGGGCGGCAAGATGGACCTGACCGAGGGCGGCATCCGCGTGCCCTGGATCGCGCACTGGCCGGCCGTGGTCCCGGCCGGCTCGGTCAGCGGACAACACTGCCTGACCATGGACTGGTCGGCCACCATGCTCGACGTGGGCGGGGGCCAGCCGCACCCGGACTACCCGCTGGACGGCGTGTCGCTGGCGGCGTTGCTGCGCGATCCTTCGCACCGTTTCGAGCGACCGATGCACTGGCGCATGAACCACCGCGGCCAGCGCGCGCTGCGCGAGGGCGACTGGAAGTACCTGAGGGTCGACGGCCACGAGTACCTGTTCAACATCGCCGCCGACGCGCGCGAGCGCGCCAACCACGCGCCGCGGGAACCGCAGCGCCTGGCCGACATGCGCGCGCGCTGGGAGGCCTGGAACGCGACCCTGCCGCCGATCCCCGAGGACGCGACGGTGAGCCTGGGCTACGGCGCCAAGGACATGCCCCAGCGTTGACCCCTGCGTGCCGGAGGGTCAGGACCTCCGGGTGCGATCGCCAATAATGGACCATGCCGAGCCTGCACCGCCTGTTCCCGTTCCTTGCCTGGCCGCGCCCGGACGCGGCGCTGCTGCGCGGCGAGTTTCTCGCCGGGCTGACGGTGGGCCTGATGCTGATTCCGCAGGCGGTGGCCTATGCGGGACTGGCCGGCATGCCGCTGGTGACCGGCATCTACGCCTCGCTGCTGCCGGCCCTGGTCGCCGTGCTGTTCGGCGCCTCGGCACGGCTCTCCGTCGGTCCGACCGCCCTCACGGCCATGCTGGTCAGCGCCTCGCTCTCGGGCATGGCGATGCCGGGCAGCGAGCGCTGGGTCGAACTGGCGGTCTGGCTGGCGCTGCTGACCGGCGCGCTGCAGGTCATGCTCGGGTTCGCGCGCTTCGGCTGGCTGCTGAACCTGGTCAACTCGCCGGTGCTGATGGCCTTCACCCAGGCCGCGGCGCTGCTGATCGTCGGTTCGCAGCTGCCGGCCTTGCTGGGGCTGGCGGGCGACTGGTCGCACGTGCTCGAACAGCGGCAATGGCACTGGCCGTCGATGCTGTTCGGTGTCGGCACGGTGCTGCTGCTGACGCTGGCGCGGCGCTGGAAGCCGGCCTTTCCGACCGTGCTGGTGGCCGTGCTGGCCTCGGCCGGGCTGAGCGTCTGGCTGGGCTTTCGCGCCAGCGGCGGCGAGGTGATCGGCGCGCTGCCGCAGGGCCTGCCCTCGCTGTACTGGCCGGGCTGGCCCGGCTGGTCGACACTCGGTCAGCTGGCGGTGCCGACACTGGTAATCACGCTGGTGAGTTTTCTGGAGACCGCCTCCAGCGCCAAGGTCGACAACGGCCGCAAGGGTCAGCGCTGGGACCAGGACCAGGACCTGATCGGCCAGGGCCTGGCCAAGCTGTCGTCGGCCCTGGTCGGGGCGTTCCCGACCAGCTCCTCGTTCTCGCGTTCGGCCCTCAATCTCTACGCGGGCGCGCAGACCGGCTGGGCCACGATTTTCTCGGTCGGCGTGGTGCTGGCCGCGCTGCTGTTCCTGATTCCGGTGCTGCACCATGTGCCGCGCGCGGTGCTGGCGGCGATCGTGGTGGTCGCGGTGCTGGGCCTGATCAAGCCGCGCGAGTTCCTCAAGCTCTGGCGCCTGAGCCGGGTGGAAGCGGGCATCGCGGCCGCGACGGTGGTGATCACGCTGCTGGCCGCGCCGCAGCTGTACTGGGGTGTGCTGGCCGGCGTGCTGATGTCGCTCTCGCACTTCCTTTACCTGCGCCTGCACCCGCGCATCATCGAGGTCGGCCTGCACGGCGACGGCAGCCTGCGCGACCGGCACCTGTGGTCGCTGCCGCCACTGGCGCCCGACCTGTACGCGCTGCGCATGGACGCGGCGCTGGACTTCGCGACCGCCAATGCGATCGAGCGCAATGTCACCGAATACCTCTCGGCCCACCCCGGCACGCGCCACGTGATGCTGATCGCGCACCCGATCAACTGGATCGACGCCACCGGGGTCGAGGCCTTCGGCCGGCTTGAATCGCTGCTGTCGGTCCGGCAGGTCGCACTGCATCTGGTCGGCACCAAGCTGCCGGTGGAAAATGCCTTGCGCGGCGCCGGCCACCTGCGGCCGCGCCCCGACCTGCACCTCTACCGCACCGAAGCCGACGCCCTCAAGGCCTGCGCCGCCCTGCGCGGCGAGACGCAGGACTGGGTCAGCCCCTGACCGTCTTGAAGCGGCGGGCATTCACCCCATCTGGATCGTTTCAAGGAGCCGCACCATGTCCCGACTACCCACCTATTACGTCTCGCACGGCGGCGGCCCCTGGCCCTGGATGCGGGAGCAGAACGGCTCGCGCTATGCGGTGCTGCAAGCCTCGCTGCAGGCCATGGCCAAAGAAACCGAAGGCCGGGTGCGCGCCATCCTGGTGGTCACCGCGCACTGGGAGACGCCGGCCTTCGCGCTGTCGTCATCGCCGCAGCCGGGCATGATCTACGACTACTACGGCTTCCCCGCCCACACCTACCAGATCCACTACCGCGCGCCGGGCTCGCCCGAACTGGCACAGCGCGCGATGGCGCTGCTGCAGGGTGGCGGGGTCGAGGCCAGCCTGGACCCGGAGCGCGGCTTCGACCACGGCACCTTCTCGGTCCTGCAGGCCACCTACCCAGAGGCGCGCATCCCGGTGGTTCAGCTGTCGATCCGCGCCGACTTCGACCCGGCCGCGCACCTGGCCGCGGGCCGGCTGCTGGCGCCGCTGCGCGACGAAGGCATCCTGATCGTCGGCAGCGGCCTCAGTTACCACAACCTGCGCATGTTCGGCCCGGCCGGCCGCGCACCTTCGCACGCCTTCGATGCCTGGCTGCAGCACGCGCTCACCGTCGCCGGTCCGGACGAACGCGATGCGCTGCTGCTGGAATGGGAAACCGCGCCGTCGGCCCGCGCCGCGCACGCGCGCGAAGACCACCTGATTCCGCTCATGGTGGCCGTCGGCGCGGCGCACGCGGAACAGGGCACCTGCGTCTACCACGAAGACGATTTCTTCGGGTCGCTGGCGGCCTCAAGCTTTCGCTTCGGCCCGCTGAACGGGTGAGGCGGTCTCGGGCCCGAAACACAGCCCGACATCCGGACACTCGGCGCAGCTGGGCGACTTGCAGATCATGATCTCCGCCCGCTCGCAGAGCTGGCGGTAGAAGAACTTCTTCCACTTCATGTGGTCGACATTGCGCGCCGCCAGGGCCGGGAACCAGCGCCCGATGAGCTGCGTCAGCGCATCGCGCGACGGCAGGCCCAGGTCCTGCCAGAGGTGCTGGTCGCCCAGGCTCGCACAGGCGATCTGCCAGGCCACGTGATAGAGCTCGGCCTTGGGGCCGGCCGCCCGGTCGGCGTGGTCGAGCAGCAGCGCCATCAGGTCGTCGATCTCGTCGTTGCGCGCGCGCATGCGCCCTTCGAGCGCGGCCCAGTCCAGGCGGGGGGCGACCGGCTGCAGCATGGCGGGCTCCTCAGGCGTTGGCCGGGGCGTGCGTGTAGCACTTCTTGGGGCAGATGCGCGAGCAGGCGGTGCAGCCGATGCACAGCTCCTGGTGCGCGATCGTCATGACCTTCATTTCGTACTCGTCGTCGTCATCGCCGTCGAGGTCGACGCTGATGCGTTCGCCCTCGTCGTTCAGGCCGACCAGCTCCAGCACACCGCGCGGGCAGACCTTGAAGCAGCGGCCGCAGCCGATGCACTTCTCTTCGTCCAGCGAGGCGACAAAGGTCGGCGTCCAGGTCGCGCCGCTGGGCAGGGTGACGGAAAAAGCGCTCATGGTGGGGCTCCTCGATCAGGCGGCGGCAGAAGCTCTTCGGGCTTCCATCAGCGCGGCGTGGGTGTCGTGGCAGCGCTGCGCGACCGACAGGATGTTTTCCCAGTTGGTGGGCAGCTCTTCGGACAGGTCGTGCAGGTCCATCTTGGCCTGTGTCGCCTGGGCGTTGAGCTTCTTCAGGCGTTGCTTGAGTTCGTCGGCGGTCTCGCTCATGGGGTTCTCCGTTCAGGCGCCGTAGTTCGCGACGTCGGGGTAGGTGCGGATCATGGTCACGGCTTCGGTCAGGAACTTGCCGCCCGCGTCGGCCAGCTTGGCCAGCGAGGGGAAGCCGAAGCGGTGCACGTCGCGCAGCTGCTTGTTGACCACGATCAGGCGGCCGGCGATCAGCACCATGCGGCCGAAGCCTTCGTGGCTCATCTTCATCATGGGCGAGACCATCTGGCCGGTCTCGCGCTCGATCGCCACCGCGATGGCGTTGTAGAAGATCTCCAGGTGCCACAGCGTCTCGGGATCGGGGTCGCCCATGATGGGGATCGCGCGCCGTTCTTCGGCCGTGTGGATGAAGGGCTTGAGCAGCTGCAGGTCGCTCTTGTTCTCCCAGGTCCCGTGGGTGTCCTGGGCGCGCATCTGCTTGATCAGTTGCTGGATGAACGGCGTGGCCAACATGGCCTCGTCGCTGGCGGGAGTCGTTTCCAGGGTGGCGGCTTCAGCCATGGGTCACCTCGTCGTCTTCAAAGTCAAAGGAAGGGGCTGCGTCCTTTTGCAAGGCCTTGCGCAGCCATGGGGGCGGTGTGCCCTTGAGCACCACCAGCAGTTTTTCCAGGATCTCGGCGATCGACTCCGGCTGCGGCACCTTGATCGGGTGGATCTTGGAGGCGACCACGCGCGCAGCGCCCGAACCGCCGATGGCCGCGACGTACAGGATCGCGCAGTCGTGGATGGCGTCGAGCTTGGGCGCGAGCTTGTCCTCGTCGCCGTCTTCCTGCAGCTTGTCGCCGAAGTCGAAGCTCTGCACGAAGCGGTGGCCCTCGGGCGTCATCTCGTAGACCAGGATGTGCTTGGCCCAGCCGAAGTGCGCGTTGACGCTCTCCTTGTCCTGGGTGGCGAAGGCGATCTTCATGGTGGACTCCTGGTGGCGGGTGGTTCAGGCGCTGGCCTCGGCCAGCGGGTTGGGGGGGATGGCGCTGGAGACGCCACCACGGGCGGTGGCGGCTCGGCGGGCTTCCGGCGTGAGCGGCCAGTCGCCCGCGTGGTGGTGCGGGATCTGCTCGATCATCAGGTTGGCGATCTCGAAGATCAGGTTCATGGTCCCGCGGTAGCCGACCTGCACGCGGTGCGCATTGCCCACCCGGTCGAACACCGGAAAGCCCATGCGCAGCAGCGGCTTGCCCAGGCGTTCGGCGGCCTGGCGGCCGTGCGCGTGAGTGACGATCAGGTCGCAGTCTTGCGCGCCGGTTTCCAGGTCTTCGAGGTCACCGAGCAGCACCTTCTCGGCGGGCAGCAGCGCGTGCGCGGCCGACGGCGTGGTGCTGATGCAGCAGCTCAGCTCGGCGCCCATCTCGTGCAGCAGCGCGCCGATCGCCAGCAGCAGGTCGGGCTCGGCGCCGATGGCGACCTTGATGCCGCCGGTGTGGAAGTGGCCGTCGAGCATGGCGTCCAGCAGCTGGCTGCGCTGGCGGCGGTACTTGGCCGGCACCGGGCGGCCGCTGTGCTGCGACAGCCGCATCAGGAAGTGGTCGTTGGCCTCGATGCCGGTCAGGCGCTCGAAGATCTCGCAGGGCGCGCCGCTGATCGCCCGCAGCGCCTCGGCGCCTTCGCGGGTCTGCTCGCCGACGCCGATGGTCCACGACGAGGCGCCGGCCGCACGGATCTCTTCGAGCGAGGTGCCGCCCAGCGTGGTGCCGCGCCAGTCGGGCGGGATGTGGCCGTCCAGCGAACCCGAGATGTCCGGCAGCACGATGGCCTTCAGGCCGAAGGCCTCGATGGTCTCGCGCAGTTCGTCGATGTCGCCGGGCGACAGGTGGCTGCCCGGCAGCAGCGTGACCTGGTCGTGCACCAGCGGCAGCGGCTTCACCAGCGACTTCACGATGCCGGTGATCGCGTGCTTGAAACCGTCCTCAAAGGCGCCGACGTAGTCGGGCGTCGAGACGTAGATGATCTCGGTGTCGGCCAGCTCCGGGTGTTTCTGGCGCGCCAGCGCGAGGAAGCCGTTCACGTCGTCGCCCTTGGTCTCGGTCAGGCCGGTCGAGCAGATCGCGATCAGCCGGGGCGCTGCGCGCTTGCGGATGTTCAGCAGCGCCGCCTCGATGTTCTCGTAGCCACCGAGGATGGTGGTGACCTCGTTCATCGCCGTGGTCTGCAGCGGAATCGCTTCCTTGAAGTGCCGCACCAGCAGCACCAGACCAAACGAGGTGCAGCCCTGCGAGCCGTGCATCACCGGCATGCAGCTGTCCAGCCCGAGGAAGGCCATGCTCGCGCCCAGCGGCTGGCTCATCTTGAGCGGGTTGACGGTGCAGGCTTTTTTCGATTCGACGACGCTGGCCATGGGGTGCTCCGTGCGGTTCGCTCAGACGGGGACTTCTTCGGGCTCCAGCCCCATGGCCTTCGCGGCCACGGCACTGAGGTGCGCCGTCTGGTCCACCAGCGGCAGCGTCTCGCCATCGTCGCCCCAGGGCGCGGCGATGCGCACGCGCTGCCAGACCGGGTTGGACAGCGCGCGGTCGATCTGGTGCACGAGTTCCACCATGCCTTCGTAGCCCGCGTAGGCGTGGTGGCGTTCCTGGTTGATGTCCAGCCAGGGCATGCGCGCCTTGAGCGCCACGAACTGCGAGCGACCGCCGCTGAGCATGAAGTCGGCGCGGGCGTCCTTGAGCATCGCGTACATCTCGCGCGGCGTCATGTCGTCGATCATGTGGGCGTCGGCGCCCTCGCCCATGATCTCCTTGAGCTTTTCCTTGTCCTCTTTCGTGCTCTTCTTGACGCTGGTGCCGACGATTTCCATGCCGCCTTCCTGCAGCGCCGCGACCACCGACCAGGACTTCACGCCACCGGTGATCAGCAGCACGCGCTTGCCGGTCAGGCGCGCCTTGTATTCGGCGATGCGCTTGAAGGCCCGCGCCTCTTCGACCTCGATCAGGCGCTCGGTGCGCTCCATCAGTTCGGCGTCGGCGCCCTGCTGCACCAGCAGCCTGGCGATCTCGCGCAGCGTCTCGCTCATGTCGCTGATGCCGTAGAACGAGCCCTCGAAGTACGGGATGCCGTAGCGCTGCTGCATCTTGGTCGCGATGTTGATCATCGACTTGCTGCAGACCATCATGTTGACCTTGGCGCGGTGGGCGCTGGCGATCTCGTGGTACTTGCCGTCGCCGCTGATGCAGGAAAGCACGCGGATGCCCAGCGCGTCCAGCAGCGGCTTGACCTGCCAGAGCTCGCCGACCAGGTTGTACTCGCCGATGATGTTGATGTCGTACGGCGTGGTGAACTCGGGTTCCACCGTGCCGATCACGTAGTCCAGGATGGCCTCGGCGCCCAGCTTGTTGCCCAGGTTCTTGGGGCCGGCAAAACCCGGCGCGTTGACCGGGATCACCGGCTTGCCGAACTTCTCGGCCGCGCGCTGGCACACGGCTTCGATGTCGTCGCCGGTCAGTGCGGTGACGCAGGTCTGGTAGACGAAGACCGCCGGAGGGTCGTACTTTTCGATGATTTCGCGGATCGACTTGAACAGGCGCTTCTCTCCGCCGTAGATCACGTCGAGCTCGCTGATGTCGGTGGTGAAGCCGGTACGGTAGATCTTGGAGTGCGAGGAGGCGCTGTGGCGGTTGTCCCAGCTGTTGCCTTCGCAGGCGATCGGGCCGTGCACCAGGTGGGCCACGTCGGCCACCGGCTGCAGCGCGATCTTGGCGCCGTCGAAGGCGCAGCCACCGGCCGCCGCGCCGGGCGAGAGCTGCTTGGTGCAGCCCTTCTTGCGTTCCTTCTCGCTCTTGCCCTGGTTGACGTCGCAGCCGGGCTCTTCGAACACTTCAGCGATCTTGGCCTTCAGCGATACCGACATGGCGAGCTCCTGTCAACGTGGGGTACTCGCCCTTTGCAGGTTTGATGCCAGGCCTTCAGACGGGGTTTTCGGCGCTGTCAGGGGACTTCAGTGAAGGGTTTGAAGCAATCGCGACGGATGGTTTGCGACGGGTCGTGGGAGATCAGACATCGGAAGGCAGCGGCTTGCCTTCCCGGTGCAGTTCAATCCAGCGCTTGAGCTCGGCCACATGCCCGGCCTCCTCGTCGGCGAACTCCTTGGCCAGGGCGCGCAGCTCGGGGTCGATGGTGCTCTTCATGACATTGCTGTAGTAGTCCATCCCGGCCTGTTCGGCCTCGAGCGCGACCTCCAGCGCCTGCTCGCGGCCCAGCATCGGGTCGGCCGCCCAGATCGCCGCGGCTTCCGGGCTCTCGATGTCCGGCCAGCTGTAGTCCTCCGGGCGCAGCGGCGGCAGATCGCGGTAGCCGGCGCGTTCGCGTGCGTCGGCCAGGTGCAGCTTCGAATAGTCCGCCAGCTGGCGGAACAGGCGCCCCACTTCGCGGTTGCCCTGGGTGAGCATCGCGTCGGCCAGCTGGCCGAAACGCAGCGCCGCTTCTTGTTCAAGGCGAATGGCGTGAACAAGAAATTCTTCAACGGAGTTCATGGTGTGCTTTCTTCAATAGTCCAGGCCAAACCAGAGCGGTTCGCGTTTGCGCAGATCGGAGATCAGTTCCAGCGTCGCCGGCACCAGCGCGCGCACGCCGTACCAGACAGCTTCGCGGCGCGGCTGTCCGCCCGACTCCAGCAGGTGGTGCAGCTGTCCCCAGCCCTGCCAGTCGATGCGGTGGAGCCGCTGGTGCAGCTCGGGCGCCAGGTGCGCCAGGGTCTGCGACATCACCAGCAGCTGCGACTCGACCACGTGCAGCGTGGCCTCGCTGGCGAACAGCTCGTCCTCGCTCTGCAGCTCCGCCAGCAGCTTCAGGATCGTTTCACCCGCGATCCGCACGATGTCGCACTGCATGCGGTGCAGCATGGGCGTTCCTTCAGAGGTTGTCGGCCAGCACTTCGAGCGACAGCAATTGCTGGTGCAGGGCGTGGCGGGCGCGCCAGCGCGTGGCGTCGCAGAGCCAGGTGTCGGCACCTTCGGTGGCCAGCACCGCTTCGCTGTCGGACCAGTAGACACGGCGCTCGCCCGGCCGCGCCGCCAGCGCCGCCAGCAGTGCCGCGCGTTCGTCCACCGGATCGGGACTGAGCACACCGCGCCCCAGCAGGTGGTCGGCGCGGTAGAGCGTGGTGTTCCAGCCGAACTGGTCACCCAGCGCGCAGACCGACGGGAACGCGGCGCGGGCCTCGGCGTCGACCTGCTCATGCCCCAGCGCGTCCAGCAGGGCGCGCGGCGTCACCTCGTCGAACAGTTCCCAGGCTTCGCAGGCATCGTCGGCCGCGATCTTGCGCGACAGGTCGGCCAGGTGGTAGGCGAACCAGGCGGCCGGTTCACCTTCGGGGGGACATTCGACGACATAGATCATGGCGCCCCGATCACTCCACGCCTTCGGCGACGGCCTTGGCCCACATCGCGCGGCGCAGCCGCTGCGCGATCGCCATCGGGCTGGTGTCGATGGTCCGCTGCTCGGCCGTCATCGCGCCCTGCGCGATCGCGGCTTCTTCGTGGGTCAGCGGCAGCCGGCCCGCCATGTGCGTGGCGCCCGGCACCGCCGCCAGGATCGCCTGGCGGTTCGGGTGCTCGATCAGCGGCACCAGCGTGTCGGCTTCCTTGAGCCCAGCGAGGCACACCCAGCCGTCGATCACCTCGACCAGGCGGCCGTCCTGCGTGGTCTTGACGAGGGTGGCGTACGGACGGCGCCGGGCCGCTCCCAAGGCGTCCGCGCCCCCTTGGGGGGCAGGAAACGAAGCTTCCGGGGGGGCGACATTCATCATGTTCAGAACTCCACCAGGATGTCTTCGCTGCGCACCACGAACTGGCAGGCCAGTCGCCACGGCGGCGGCAGGTCTTTCGTCTCGGCGTCTTCGATCTGCTGCTGCGTGATCTTGCCGGCGAAGCGCAGCACCGTTTTTTCCTTCTCGGTCAGAGCGACACCGATCGGCGTCTTGTCCGACAGCACCGTCACCTTGAGCTGGCAGGAACCGCACTCGCCGTTCTCGCACTCGAAGTCCAGCGGCACATTGTTCGCCTTCGCCACCGCCAGCAAAGTCCGCGTATCGCCCGCCACCGCATAGACCGTCAGGTCCTTCTTCATGCGCGGCGAACTGAAAGTCACATTGGCCATAAGACCCTCACTGAAAGAGATGTCCGGGGCCGCAGCGACCTGGGTGAGCAAGGGGAGCCCAATCCAGGCCGCCGCGGAACCGGCTTTGCCGGGCCGCCAGCGGCGCCCCCTGGGGGGTGACGCGCGCAGCGCGGCGCGGGGGGGACCCAGTTACCGGATGATGTCGTACGAGTAGTCCGTCTTGCCCGGAACAATCGTGTTCGCATCCAGGGCCTCGAAGAACTCGTCCAGCAGGTTCACCAGCACGCGCATGCCGCCCTCGTAGCCCCAGGTGGGGAAACGGTGGTAGTGGTGGCGATCGAAGATCGGGAACACCATGCGCACCAGCGGCGTGCCGGTGTCGCGCTCCAGGTACTTGCCGTAGGTGTTGCCGATCAGAAAGTCCACCGGCTCCGTGAACAGCAGGCTGCGCATGTGCCACAGGTCGCGCTTGGGGTAGACCTTGCAGCCGGCACCGTAGGGCGAGCTGTCGAACAGTTTCTGCACCTTGGCGGCCCAGGTTTCGGTGCCGTTGGTGGCCAGCACATGGGCCGGTTCGGCGCCCAGCTCCAGCAGGAACTGCGCGTAACCGATCATCTGGTCCGGGTCGCCATACAGGGCATAGCGCTTGCCGTGCAGGTGGGCCTGGCTGTCGGCCATGGCGTCGACCAGCAGGCCGCGTTCGAGTTCCAGCTCGGCCGGGATCGGCTTGCCGGTCAGGCGGCTGATGGCCATCAGGAACTGATCGGTGCCGGCCACGCCCACGGGCGCGTTGAGCACGACCACTTCCTGGCCTTTCTCGGCGATGTACTTGCTGGTCTTCTCGCAGCAGTACTCCTGGAACACAATGGTCGCCTTGGCGTGCAGGCCGGCGATCACTTCTTCCTTGGTGGTGCCGCCTTCGTACATGCGGAACTCGCCGTCGGTCGGGGTGCTCCACGAACCCGACGGGTCGCACAGCACGTTCACCTTCACGCCGAACAGGCTGAAGATGCGGCGCATTTCCTTCATGTTGCCGACGACGAAACCGTCGAAGCCGGCGATGAAGTTGATGCTGTCGTCGGGCACACGCTCGAGCTTTTCGGCGGTGCCGGCCTTGCCGTCCCAGAAGTGCTGCAGCACGCCCAGCAGCGCGTTGTCGTAGCCGGTGATGTGGCTGCCGACGAAGGCCGGGGTGTGGGCAAACGGCACATCGAACTCGGCGGGCACCGAGCCTTTTTCCTTGGACGTCTTGATGAAGGCGTTCAGGTCGTCACCGATCACCTCGGCCATGCAGGTCGTGCTGACCGCGATCATGTCGGGCTTGTACAGGTTGTAGGCGTTGGCCAGGCCGTCGACCATGTTGTTCAGGCCACCGAACACCGCCGCGTCTTCCGTCATCGACGAGCTGACGCAGGAGGTCGGCTCCTTGAAGTGGCGGGAGAAATGCGAGCGGTAGTAGGCGACGCAGCCCTGCGAGCCGTGCACGAAGCTCAGGGTCTTGTGGAAACCGTTGGCGACGTAGACGGCGCCCAGCGGCTGGCAGGCCTTGGCCGGGTTCACGGTCAGCGAATCACGGGCAAAGTTCTTCTGCTTGTAGTCCTCGGTCTTGGTCCATTCGATGACCTGGCCGATCTTCTCGTCGCTGTGGTTGTATTCGAACTGTTCCTTCTTGTTCTTGAACAGTTCCTGGTACTCGGGCTCACGGAACAGCAGTTCGTGGTCGAGGATCTTGTCGGCTGATTGGGGCATGACGCTCTCCTTGAAAACGGGGTGGGGTCAGTTCTTCCAGGGGGCCTTGGTCAGGCTCCAGATCGGCGAGCTGATCGCCATGTCCATGTCGCGGGCGAAGATGGCGAAGCCGTCGTAGCCGTGGTAGGGGCCGCTGTAGTCCCAGCTGTGCATCTGGCGGAAGGGCACGCCCATCTTCTGGAACACGTACTTTTCCTTGATGCCGGAGCCGATCAGGTCGGGCTTGATCTTGTCGACGAAGTGCTCGAACTCGTAGCCGGTCACGTCGTCGTAGATCAGCGTGCTGTCCTTGATGTAGTGCGTGGTGCGCTGGTAGTCGTCGTTGTGGCCGAACTCGTAGCCGGTGCCGACCACTTCCATGCCCAGGTCCTCGTAGGCGCCGATCACGTGGCGCGGACGCAGACCGCCCACGTACAGCATCACTTTCTTGCCCTGCAGACGCGGCTTGTACTTGTCGATGACGGCCTGCATCAGCGGCTTGTACTTGGCGATCACTTCTTCGGTCTTGGCCTTGATGGCGTCGTCGAAGTGGCTGGCGATCTCGCGCAGGCTCTTCTCGATCTGGGTCGGGCCGAAGAAGTTGTACTCGCACCATGGGATGCCGTACTTCTCTTCCATGTGCCGGCTGATGTAGTTCATCGAGCGGTAGCAGTGCAGCACATTGAGCTTGGCCTTGGGGGTGTTTTCCAGCTCGGCGATCGTGCCGTCGCCGGACCACTGCGCGATCACGCGCAGGCCCATCTCTTCGAGCAGGATGCGGCTGCTCCAGGCGTCGCCACCGATGTTGTAGTCACCGATGATGGCCACGTCGTACGGGGTGGAGACGAAGTCGGGGCGCTTGTTCGGGTCGGTCTTGTCGAACACCCAGTCACGGATCGCGTCGTTGGCCAGGTGGTGGCCCAGCGACTGGCTCACGCCACGGAAGCCTTCGCAGCGCACGGGCACGATGGTCTTGCCTTCGTATTCCTTGCTCTTCTTCTTCGACACCGCTTCGATGTCGTCGCCGATCAGGCCGATCGGGCATTCGGACTGGATCGAGATGCCCTTGTTCAGCGGGAACAGTTCCTGGATCTCGTCGATGATCTTGTCGAGCTTCTTGTCGCCGCCGAAGACGATGTCCTTCTCCTGGAAATCGGAGGTGAACTGCATCGTCACGAAGGTGTCCACACCGGTCATGCCGATGTAGTAGTTGCGGCGGGCGGCCCAGCTGTACTGGCCGCATCCCACGGGGCCGTGGGAGATGTGGATCATGTCCTTGATGGGGCCCCAGACCACGCCCTTGGAGCCGGCGTAGGCGCAGCCGCGGATCGTCATCACGCCCGGCAGGGACTTGATGTTGGACTTCACGCCGCAGTCGGGCTTGCCTTCTTCGTACGTGTTCAGGTGCTTGGCACGGCGCTTGGCCATCTTTTCGGGATAGGCCTTGAGCACTTCATCGATCAGGGCCTTGTTGGCGGCCTTGCGCTCTTCAACGGTGGCGGTCATGGGGAACTCCAGTGGATGGTGGATGGCTCTGGTGTTCCGCGATCCGGTGCGCCGCCAGGGCGCACCGGATGCGGCTCAGGGGGCGATCAGGCGGCCAGTTCGGCGGCGGTCTTGCCGACTTCGGACTCGTCGATGGTCTTCATGATCCCGTGCTCCATCAGCAGGTCTTCCAGCTGGTCCATCGTGATGGGGGTGGGGATGGTGCCGTTGCCGGCGTTGCCGTGGACCTTCTGGGCCAGGGTGCGGTATTCCTGGGCCTGCTTGGACTCGGGCGCGTACTCCAGCACGGTCATGCGGCGCAGCTCGGCGTGCTGCACGATGTTGTCGCGCGGCACGAAGTGGATCAGGCGCGAGCCCAGCATCTTGGCCAGCGAGTCGGCCAGCTCCAGTTCCTTGTCGGTCTGGCGCTCGTTGCAGACCAGGCCGCCCAGGCGCACACCGCCGCTGTTGGCGTACTTCAGGATGCCCTTGGAGATGTTGTTGGCCGCGTACATGGCCATCATCTCGCCCGACATCACGATGTAGATTTCCTGCGCCTTGTTTTCGCGGATGGGCATGGCGAAACCGCCGCACACCACGTCGCCCAGCACGTCGTAGGACACGTAGTCCACGCCTTCGTACGCGCCGTTTTCTTCCAGGAAGTTGATCGAGGTGATCACGCCGCGGCCGGCGCAGCCGACGCCTGGCTCAGGACCACCGGATTCCACGCAACGGATGTCGCGGTAGCCGATCTTCATGACGTCCTCGAGCTCCAGGTCCTCCACCGAGCCGGCTTCGGCGGCCAGCGAGAGGATGGTGTCCTGGGCCTTGGCGTGCAGGATCAGGCGGGTCGAGTCGGCTTTGGGGTCGCAGCCGACGATGAGGATCTTCTGGCCCATCTCGGCCAGGGCCGCGAGGGTGTTCTGCGAAGTGGTGGATTTGCCGATGCCACCTTTGCCGTAGAAGGCGATTTGACGAAGCTTAGCCATGTCAGTACTCCAGTGATGAAGGGGTTGAAACCAAGGTTGCGATACACCGCGACCAGTTCAGCCTGACGTGCCCATTGCTCTTGTTATCGGATCACGCATCGGCAGGACTTGAGTCCGCGCAGCCTCCCCTTCGCAGCTTCCGTGCCATGCCCATGCCGCTGTGTGCCGACACCATCCAAGTGCTTGTTTTCCCGAGGGAAATCGCCATTTCCGCGGCGCTGGTGAGCGCTGTTTCGGCTTTGTTCCGAACCCGACAAAGCGGGCCGGCGGCGTCGCAAACGGCACGCCTGTCGGGGAGCACACGGCCGCTTGTGTCGGGTTTGCTGCGCCTTCTCGCGCGCGCGAGGGTTGGTCGGGGCTGGTACGTTCATTGCAGACAGCGGCGCTGAGTCTTTCCCTTCCCCAACCACAGGAACCGCCATGACCACGCTGACCGCGCCCGCCGCCATCGAAGACACCGCTTTCGCCCGCCTCGAAAGAGAAGGCCGCATGCTCAACCCGGTGCTCAAGGCGCCGACCCACGTCGAGGGCCGCTTCGGCTTCCGTGGCGAACTGGCGCTGCGCTTTGCCGACAAGATGGCCGACGAGGCGCGCCCGCCCGAACTCAAGTGCGACCAGGTCATGGCCGTGGCCCGCGCGGGCGAGCCGCAGCTGCCGTTCTTCTGCGGCTGGCTGCTGTCCTTCGCCTCGCTCAAGGACGTGGCCGAGGTGCTGGGCGACACGCTCAGTGCGGGCGGCAAGTACTTCCTGTTCTGCGACAACATGGACATCTCCAAGAAGTACCAGGTGCCCTACAAAGGCGCCATGTTCTACGTGCTGCCCATCCTGGAGAACACGGTCTACAACGAGATGCTCGAACTGCTCTACCTGGAGAAGGGCGACCTCAAGAAGAAGGACACCGCCGGCAAGCTCGACGCCGTGGCCGACGCCGCGCTGAAGTACGACGTCACCTTCGACACCATCACCTACGACGAAGGCCTGGCGCTCATGGGCCCGGTGCGCAACGTCAACGAGAACCGGCCGGTCTGAGCCCGTCCGGGCTCTTGCCATCCCCCGGCGCCGATGGACGATGAACCGGTCCAGCCACACCGCTGGTACAGCACCAACCTGGTCGGCGTGCCGTCCCGGGTGCTGGCCGGCACCGCGTTCAATGCGCACCCGGTTCCGCTGTCCATCGCCGGCACGCGCGAGACGCACCCCGGCCTGTTCGGCCTGCTGGCGCGCTGCGCCAGCCTGAACGACGCGGCGGAGGTGTTCGTGCACTACCTGGACATCGCCTTCGGCCTGCGCGCCCCGGCCGCGCACGAGGCCGCCACGCTCGACCCTGCCGAGCGGCGGCGCTGGCGCAGCAGCTGGCGCAAGCTGCTGCAGGGCTGGGGCATGGACAACGGCGGCCCGGCCGGCGCCGTGCTCAAGGGCTGGGTCGAGAGCCGCTTCGGCCTGGTGCCGATCCACCACAAGCAGCCGCTGGAACGTTTTCCCTCGCCGGGCTGGATCACCTACCTCGAAGAGAAGACCTCCAGCCGCCTGCACAACAACAACATCCACCAGCAGCTGGACCTGCTGTACGAGTTCTGCCAGTGGGCGCTGCAGCGCTTCGGCGTGCCGGGGCACGCGCCCGCGAAATACCTGCGCCTGTGGCGCGGCAGCACGCGCTGCGACGAGCAGCTCGTCGCCGGAAGTCTGTTGGCCCCCAGAAGCGCCAAAGGCGCTTCGTCCCCCGAGGGGAGCGGCCGGGCTTGGGGCGGCCCGGCGCCCGGCCACGGCCGCCACTGCACCGTGCGCCTGAACAGCCTGGTCTCGTTCAGCCTCTCGGCCGACGACGCCGGCTGCTTCGGCGACTGGGTGTTCGAGGCGCAGGTGCCCGCCGCCAAGGTGCTGGTGTTCCCCGGCCTGCTGCCGGGCCAGGTGCTGCAGGGCGAACAGGAGGTGCTCGCGCTCGGCGGCGACTACGAGGTGGTGGCGCGTTATGTCTGACCCGCACGCCCCCGTCTTCCACGCCCGCTTCGACAAGGCCCTGGGTGCCTACCTCGGCCTGGCGATCGGCGACGCGCTCGGTGCCACGGTCGAGTTCATGCGTCCGCGCGAGATCCTGCTGCAGCATGGCACGCACCGCGACATCGTCGGCGGCGGCTGGCTCAAGCTGCCACGCGGCCAGGTCACCGACGACACCACCATGAGCCTGGCGCTGGGCGACGCGCTGCTGTCGTGCGGGGCGGACGGCATCGCCCGGCTGCGCGACGGCCAGCCAGATCCGCTGCTGCGCGCGATCGGCGACGCCTACCTCGCCTGGTGGCGCGCCGGCCCGGTCGATTGCGGCAACACCTGCCGCCGTGGCATCCTGCGTTTCATGCACGAAGGCAGCCTGGTCGCCCCCGAAAACGAAGGCGACGCCGGCAACGGCGCCGCCATGCGCAACCTGCCGGCCGTGCTCGCCACGCTGAGCGACCTGCGCGCCTTCGAGCGCCTGTCGCTCGCGCAGGCGCGCATGACCCACCACCACCGGCTCTCCGACGCGGGCACGCTCGGGCTGGGCCGGCTGCTGCGCGGCCTGCTGGCCGGCGACGACCAGGACCGGCTGAAGGAGCGCATCGCCCGCTGGGTGAACGAAGAACCCGTGTTCCGCCACACGCCCTACCGCGGCCGCGCCACCGCCTTCGTCGTCGACACGGTGCAGACCGTGCTGCACCACCTGGGCGAACACGAGGATTTCGAAGACGCCGTGGTCGCCACGGTCAACCAGGGCGACGACGCCGACACCACCGGCGCGCTGGTGGGCATGCTGGCGGGTGCGCGCTGCGGCGCCTCGCGCCTGCCCTGGCGCTGGCTCAGCCGGCTGCAGCCCGCGACCGTGCGCGCCATCACCGACCAGACCAGCGGCTTGCTGGCGCTGGCCGACCAGCTGGCGGAGGTGGCCCATGGCTGAAGCACTGGACGTCGTGCAGGCCTACCACGAGCGCAGCAAACACCGGCTGGAGCGCTACGCCGCCGGCCCGGACACGCTGGACTGGGACGCGCAGCCCGATCCCTTCCGCCGCTACGCGGGTGCGCCACTGACCGCGCTGCCGCTGGACACGCTGGCGCCGGCGGTGGCGTGGTGTGACCTGGGCATGCCGGAACGAGTCGCGGCCCGGCCACTGGACCTGCGCAGCACCGGCCTGCTGTTCGAACTGAGTCTGGCACTGGCGGCCTGGAAGACGCAGGGCCCCGACCGCTGGGCCGTGCGCATCAACCCCTCCAGCGGCAACCTGCACCCGACCGAGGGCTGGCTGGTGTGTCGCGGTGTGTCGGGTTTGTCCGACGGTGTGCACCACTACGCGCCGCACGAACACGCGCTGGAGCAGCGCGCCGCCTTCACCCCGGAAGCCACACCCGCCCGCGCCTTCGTCGCACTGAGCAGCATCGCCTGGCGCGAGGCCTGGAAGTACGGCGAGCGCGCCTTCCGCTATTGCCAGCTCGACGCCGGCCACGCGGCGGGTGCGCTGCGTTACGCCGCCGCCCTGCTCGGCTGGCGGCTGCGGCCGGTGGCCTGCGACAGCGCCGCACTGGCGCAACTGCTTGGCCTGGACCGCGACGCCGACTTCGGCGCGGCCGAGCGCGAGGAACCCGACGCGCTGTTCGAACTGTTGCCCCACGGCAGCGACCACACCGCCGACACCGCCCCCTGGTCGTGGACCGCGCAGGCGACCTGGCAGGGCCAGGCCAACCGGCTGGACCGCCTCCCGATGTACCGCTGGCCGGTGATCGACGCCGTGACCCGCGCCACGCAGCGTCTGCACGCGACCCCGGTCGCGGCCACCACGGCCGGCGTCGCCACGTTCAACGACCACCGCCACACCGCCGACACCGCCACCCTGATCCGCCAGCGCCGCAGCGCCCAGCGCTTCGACCCCCGCGCCCGCGCAACCCTCGACCAGCTCTGGCCACTGCTGCAGGCGCTGCATCCGGGGCGCCTGCCGTTCGACGCCGCGCCCGGTCCGGCGCGGGTGCATGTGCTGCTGTTCGCCCACCGCGTCGACGGCCTCGCGCCCGGCGCCTACCTGCTGCCACGCAGCGACGCAGGGCTCCGTCTGCTGCGCCAGCAGTTGCCCGCGGCGCTGGACATGCGGCCGGTGCCGGACGCACCGGCCGACGCGCCGCTGCTGCACCTGGCCGACAACCCCGCGCTCGCCGGCACGCTGCGCACGCTCAATTGCCACCAGGCCCTGGGCTCGGACGCGGTGATGGCGTTTGCCCTGCTGGCCGAATTCCAGCCGTTGAACGAAGGCGCCGGCTACCGCGACCGGCTGCAGGAAGCCGGCCTGATCGGCCAGGTGCTGTACCTCGAAGCCGAGGCCGCCGGCCTGCGCGGCACCGGCATCGGCTGCTTCTTCGACGACGCCCTGCACCAGCTGCTCGGCCTGCCGGAACCGGCCGCCAGCGCCGCGCTGCAGTCGGTCTACCACTTCACCATCGGCGCCCCGCTGAGCGACGACCGCATCGGCACCGCGGCGCCGTATGCGCATCTGGCCCAGCTGGCCCACCCGCACCGGAGCCCCCCATGAGCGATCCCCGCTGGACCCGACTGACCACCGCCCAGGCCCACGCCTGGCTGAGCGAGCGACCCGATGCCCTGGTGCTCGACGCGCGCGAGGCGGCGCACCACCTGGCCGCGCACCTGGACGGCAGCCTGCGCCTGCACCGCGACAACCACGAAACCCTGCTGACCACCACACCGCGCCGCCGGCCGGTGTTCATCTACTGCCACCACGGCCACGCGAGCCAGACCTGGGCCGGCATGTTCAGCGACTTCGGTTTCGTCGACGTGGCCGATCTGGTCGGCGGCTGGGCCGCGCTCGGCCTGCGCCCCGAACAACGCGGCCCGCTCTCGCTGGCCGACTGGGGGCCATCGCCCTCGGGCGTGGTGCTGCCGCCGGCCCTGGCCGACTGGCTGCAGAGCCAGGGCTTCGACCCTGCTCGCCCCGACACACCGGGCGTGCACGGCAACACGCCGCTGATGCACGCCGCCTGGCGTGGCCAGCGCGACATGCTCGACCAGCTGCTGGCTCTGAAGGTGCCGCTGGACGCCGTCAACGGCGACGGCAACAACGCGCTCTGGCTGGCCTGCGTGCACGGCGAGCCCGAAGCCATCCGCACCCTCGCCGCACACGGCGTGCCGCTCGACCACACCAACTTCACCGGCGCCACCGCGCTGATGTACGCCGCCTCCAGCGGCAAGGCCGGCATGGTCGCCACCCTGCTGTCGCTGGGCGCCAACCCGCGGCTCGTCACCCAGGACGACTTCAGCGCGCTGGACATGGCCGCCAGCCTCGACTGCCTGCAACTGCTGCGCGCCGCCACCCGGGCGCGCACGCCTTCACCGGAGACCACGCCATGACCCACCTCGTCTTCTACGAAAAGCCCGGCTGCGGCGGCAACGCCCGCCAGCGCGCCACGCTGCAGGCCGCCGGCCACACGCTGGAGCGGCGCAACCTGCTGACCGCGCACTGGACGCGCGAGAAGCTGCTGGCCTTCCTGTCGACGCTGCCGGTGGCCGACTGGTTCAACCGCGCGGCACCGCGCATCAAGAGCGGTGAAGTGGTGCCCGAAGCGCTGGACGCCGACGCCGCAATGGCGCTGCTGATGGCCGAGCCGCTGCTGATCCGCCGCCCGCTGATGCAGAACACCGCCGACGGCAGCCACCACGTCGGGTTCGACACCGCCGCCGTGACCGCCTGGATCGGGCTGGAGCCTTCGGCGCAGCGCCCGACCTCGCTCGAAGGCTGCAGCTCCCCCACCCGCTCCTGCCACACCGGAGGCCACCATGCCGCTGTTTGACTACCACTGCAAAGCCTGCCACACCGAGTTCGAGCTGCTGGTGCGATCCAGCACCGTCCCGACCTGCCCGCACTGCGCCAGCACCGAACTGGAGAAATGCGTCTCGCGCATCGCCCCGGCCGGCAAGATCGAAGCCATCCGCATGGCCCACCGCCGCGTGGCCCACGCGCAGGGCCACTTCAACCACTACAGCGCGTCCGACCAGGCCAAGCTGTTGAAAGGCAAGAGGGTGTAGCCATGGACCTCGTCTACTCCACCACCATGCTCACCCAGGGCGGTCGCGGCGGCCAGGTCCAGAGCGACGACGGCAGCTTCAAGCTCAAGCTCGCCGTGCCCAAGCAGATGGGCGGCAGCGGCGAAGGGCCCAACCCCGAGATGCTGTTCGCCGGCGCGTTCGCCGCCTGCTTCGAACACTCGATCCGCCACATCGCCAAGGCCGACAAACTGCCGCTGCGCGGCTGCTACGTCGAGGGCACGCTGTCGATGTACGTCAACTTCGAAGGCGCCTACCGCATGGCGCTGAGCCTCACGGCCACGCTCGCCGGCCCGCTGGACCAGGCCACGGCCGACAACCTGATGGAACGCGCCAAGGGCATCTGCCCCTACGCCGACGCGACCAAGAACAACATGACGCTGAATTTGAAAGCGGTGCTGGACACACCCGTGACCGCATGAGCGTCGCGCCGGCACCGGACGGCCTGCTCCAGTGGCTGGAGAGTCCCGACGGCAGCCGTCTTCTGGCGGCGTTCGACCGCCGCCCGCTGCGCAGGGGACAGCTCGTCAGCGGCCCCGGTCAGGCCGACAACCTGATCTTCATCGTGCGCAGCGGCCGGGTGCGGGTCTACCTGAGCAGCGAGCAGCGCGAGCTCACGCTCGCCTTTCTCCACCCGGGCGACGTCTACACCACGCACACCCCCGCCTGGGTCATGGCCGTCGAATCCGGCGAGCTGCTGGTCATGGGCACGCGCGCGTTCTCCCGCTTCCTCATGGAAGTGCCCAGCGCCATGGGCTCGGTCATGCGGGTGCTGGGCCGGTTGCTCCACCACACCGTCGACCTGGTGGAGACACTGGTGTTCCGCGACGCCAACCAGCGCCTGTCGCATTTCCTCATCGCCGTGGCGCGGCGCCACCAGGGCGCGGACACGGCGGTGTGGGTCGTGCCACTGCAGTTCACCGTGACCGAGATCGCCCTGCTGCTGGGCACCACGCGGCAGACCATTTCGACCGCGCTCAACGAACTGCAGCGCGAAGGCATCGTCAGCCGCCAGGGCCGGCGCGAGCTGCTCATCAACGACATGCCCCGCCTGCAGGCCTGGTGCTCGCGCTGAAAAAAACACGCCCTCCCGTGGCAAACGTCGGCCAGCCGACGGACAGGCGCCGCCGCCCGGCACAGACTGCCGGCATCGCCTGCTTCACGGGAACCCCCAGCATGTCCACCGCACAAACCCAGCACACCGACCGCTACCGCAGCTTCAAGGGCATCGACTTCGACGGCCAGTCCAGCCGCATGCTCGCCCGCATCGCCGAGCACACCGCCGGCCTGGACGACCCGTTCTGGACCTACTTCTTCAACCGCCGCAACGCCACCCAGGGCATGCGCTGCGACGACCTGCTGCTGCTCGCCAGCTTCGTCAACCAGATCCGCGAGCTGTTCGAGGACCGCGACGACGCACTCGGCCTGGACTGGCTGGACCAGCTGGAAAACGAGTGCTTCTGACGGCCCGGGGTGGGCATGGGATTTGCAAAGTGACCACCACCTGAACCCCGGAGTCCGAGACCATGAGCGATGCGGCCGAACACAGCGCCGAAGCCTTCTTCCGCGAACAGCGCGCCGCCTTTGAACACACGCTGGCCACGGCCGGCGCCGAGACCGCGCTGCTGCAGGCCTGGGACAGCTTCGAGGGCAACGTCGCGATCCAGTGCGAGGGCCAGCCGCCGGTGGATTGCGCCAAGGGCTGCGCCAGCTGCTGCACCTTGCGCGTGACCGCGCTCGCGCCCGAGGTGTTCGTGCTGGCCGACTACCTGCGCGCCACCGCGCCCGCCCTGCAGCGCCACGGCATCGACCTCATCGCCGCCGTGCGCGAAGCCGACGCCGCCACCCGCGGTCTGGACGAAACCGCCCGCGTGGCCGCCCGCCGGCGCTGCGCCTTCGTGGTCCAAGGCGTGTGCCTGATCCACCGCGCGCGGCCGCTGTCGTGCCGGGGTCACGCCTCGCACGACCGGCGCGCCTGCGCCGACGCCGCGGCCGGCCGCGTGGACGAAGTGCCGTTCTCCGGCCCGCACCGCCTGGTGCGCATGCTGCTGCAGGCCGCCCTGCAGGCGGCACTGCGCCAGCGCGGCCTGGCCTGGGGCGCCTACGAACTCAACCACGCCCTGGTGCTGGCGCTGGACCGACTGGACGCGCAGGACGCGTGGAAGCAGGGTCAAGACCCGCTGGCCGAGGCGGCGGTGGACTTGGAGCATCGCGAGGCGATGGCGGCGAGTTTTGATGAGGTGCGACACTGAGAATACGCACACTTTCAACCCAACAGAGGGGCCAGGAGAGAAACTCCTTGTGCTTGATCGGGAACACTTCTCCTTCCGCACACCCTTGCGGAATTTCGACCTTGAAACACTCGTGAGAACTGGTCTGCGAGAATCATTTCAAGGAGGAACATCGCATGCACGAAACACTCGTAGCACTTCAAGCCCAACTTAGACAGGTCGTCGCTCAGGTCAATGCCTCAATTCCGGCAGCCCAGCCTTTCGTGAACCGCCCCGGGTTTTGAGGAGGCTCTTTTCCCTGAGAGGATAGAGCCATGAGCAAGAAGTCGAACCAGTTTTCACCAGAAGTGCGCGAGCGTGCCGTTCGCATGGTCCTGGAGCACCGGG
>NZ_JBPZHA010000018.1:0-51613 GCF_051857515.1 Hydrogenophaga sedimenti | reverse complement strand
GCACGGTGGGTGCGCGAGCACGGCTGGTATGTCCAGCGAACGCGGTCGAATCGCGCCGCTTGCCCGCGTCGGCAACCCTTTGCGCAGCGGGCCACTCAATTCGGCTACTTGTTCAGCGCAGCCTTAGGTTTCACCTGTGTCCCTTTCATGACAAGAACACCCGCCCCTTCCGCTCTTCTCCTGCCCGACCCCGGACACAGCTTCTGGGCCCGCATCGCGCACGAACTGGCCACCGCGATCGGCAGCGGCATCTACGCGCCGGGCGAGCGGCTGCCCTCGGAGCATTCGCTGGCCGAGCAGTACGGCGTCAACCGCCACACCATCCGCCACTCGCTGGCCAGCCTCGGGCAGATCGGCCTGGTGAGATCGAGCCAGGGCAGTGGCACCTACGTCGAGGACTTCGCGGTCGACCTCGTGCTGGGCCGGCGCACGCGGCACCGCCAGAGCCTGGCGCAGGCGGGCCTGCCCGGGGGCATGCAGGTGCTCGGCGCGCAGACCGTGCGCGCCAGCGCCGATGTGGCCAGGGCACTGGAGATCCGCGCGGGGGCCACGGTGCTGCACCTGCAGGTGATCGGCGACGGTGGTGGCCAGCCGCTGCACGTCAGCGACCGCTTCTTTCCCTGCCCGCGGTTCGCCGGCCTGGATGAACTGGTGCGGCAGAGCGGCTCGATCACCCAGGCCTTCGCGGCGCGGGGCGTGCCCGACTACACGCGGCGCCAGAGCCGCATCTCGGCCCGTCTGCCCGAGGCCGGGGTGGCCGCGCAACTGAAGCAGCCTGCCGCGCGGCCCGCGCTCTATGTCAGCAGCGTCAACGTCGATGCCGCCGGCGTGCCGATCGAATACGCCTGCACCTGGTTCGCGGGCGACCGCGTCACGCTCACCGTGGACCACGACCATGGCGCATGACTCCCTGGTGCCGCACCGTGTGGCGATCTATGCCGCGCCCGTGCCCGGCAGCGACTGGTGGGAGCGTGGCAGCGAATGGCTGGGCCGCTGCGCGTTCCGCCGCTGTGCGCTGCCGATGCCGGTGATCGACGGCATTGCGCCGCCGCTGCAGGAATCGGTGACGGCCGATCCCCGCCGCTACGGCTGGCATGCGACGCTCAAGGCGCCGATGCGTCTCTCTTCTGGGGCCGATCTGCAGGCCTTGCGCGATGGCCTGGCGGCCATCTGCCGCGATCACCGGGCCATCGAACTGGCGGACCTGCAGGTCGCCCGGCTGGGCCACTTTCTGGCGCTGCGTCCGACCGTTCCGGTGGCCGCGCTGGATGCCCTGGCCAGCGACTGCGTGCGGCGCCTGCAGCCGCTGGCCGAGCCGCTGAGCGAGACCGAACTGGCACGCCGTCGCCGCGCGCCGCTCACCCCGGAGGAAGACGCGCTGATGCTGGCCTGGGGCTACCCGTGGGTGCTGCAGAAGTTTCGCTTCCACTTTTCCCTCACGGGCGCGCTGGACCGCCTGTCCGATGACGCCGTGGAGCCGCTGCTGGTGGCGGCCCGAGACCGCTTCGAGGGGCTTGCGCCGCTGCGGCTGGACCGACTCTCGATCTTCATTGAACCGACACCGGGCGCCGATTTTGTGCTGCTCGAACAGCTGGAGCTTGGCGCATGACGCAACGTCTCATCTACGTGGTCGGCCCTTCGGGTGCCGGCAAGGACAGCGTGCTGCACCGCCTGCGCGAGACCTGGGTGAACATGCCGTCTGCCTACTGGACACGCCGCACCATCACCCGCGCCGCGCAGGCCGGCGGCGAGGCCAACGAATGCGTGAGCGAGCGCGAGTTCGAACGGCTGCGGCAGGCCGGGGCGTTTGCCATGGACTGGCAGGCCAACGGCCATTGCTACGGCATCCGCCGGCCAGAGCTGGCGCCTTTGTCGTCCGGGCACAGCGTGTTTGTCAACGGATCGCGCGCCTACCTGCCGCAGGTGCTCAGGCGATGGCCGCAGGCCACGGTGGTTCAGATCACGGCCCGCACCGAAGTGCTGCTACAGCGCCTGCGGACCAGGAACCGGGAAAGCGTGCAGGCGATTTCCGACCGGCTGGCGCGGGGAGTCGACCTGGAGCTGCCGGACAACGCCATCCGCATCATCAACGAAGGCCCCATTGCCGATGCGGTCGAGATGCTGTCCAGCGCCTTGCGGATCCGGCTGGAGGCCGTCGAGGCGATGGTCCGGTGAACGGCGGCTGGTGGTTGTTGGCTGGTCAATCTGCATCTGACGCAGTTGCCCGATCGCGGCGGCCTGCGCTGCGGGGGGGCGCTGTTCCTGACCATGAACCGAATTTGGTTTTTCATCATTCGGTCATCAAATTTCTCTGGCCCGGCCGGTACCCTCAGGGAAATCCCTGTTGAACAGAATGTTTGACAGTTCCATCCCACCAGGAAAGCAGGAACAAGATGAAAGCACTCAAGAAAGCACGGCAACTGATCGAGTCTGCGCCGGAGTCTGCGGCTGCCCGCGTCCTGTCGGGCCTGGTCGTGGCACTGGAATCCGAGGTGCCATATGCCATCGATGCGCTGTACACCCTGGGTTACGACGACTTCGAGCTGGCCCTGGAGCTGCTGCAGGAGTGGCGGCTGGACCGCTACTACATGAGCAAAGTGCGTCTGCTGGACCTGTCGGTGCAGGTCGGGGAGATGTCCCGGGCCGAGGGTACCGCCGGCGCGCCCGAGTCCGCGGCCCCGCAGGCTGCCTAGGACTTCTAGTACCACCAGGGGATCATGGCCAGACGGCGGTCCCTCCTGAGGCGCCGCCGTTGCAGGGCAAAAAACTCCACCAGACCACCCGCCAGTCCGCAGACGATCACGGCCACCTGCATCCCGCGGGTGGCGGCTGTTGACCGGGCAGGACGCGGTGTCGATGGCTGGGTGCGGATGGACATGGGTTCGAAGCGGGCTGGACGGGTTTCCAAGTTAACGGCTGTCTGTGACAGTCCTGTGTCGCGCATGGCATGAAATCAGAACGCTTCGATCTGCCGGAGCTGCAAACGCTGGAGCGGCTGGTGGGTCTGGGTGGAAAGCACCTGGACTGCCGGGAGGTGCGGCGCATCGTGGTCGCGGGTGGTCCCTCGCTCCCGGTCTACGCCATCACGCTCGGCAATCCCGACGCCCGCTGCCCCGCGGTGGGCTACTTCGGTGGCGTGCATGGGCTGGAGCGCATCGGCGCCGAGGTGGTGATCGCGTACCTGCAGAACATCGTCACCCGCCTGCACTGGGACCGGACGCTGCACCGCCTGCTGGAAGAGGTGCGGCTGGTGTTCATGCCGATCGTGAATCCCGGTGGCATGTGGGCCTCGACGCGGGCCAATCCGCGTGGTGTGGACCTGATGCGCAACGCACCGGTCGAGGCTCAGCAGAAGGTGCCCTACCTGCTCGGGGGGCAGCGCTGGAGTGCCGGCCTGCCCTGGTACCGCGGCCAGCGGGGAGCACCGCTGGAGGCCGAGAGCCAGGCGCTGTGCGAGGTGGTGCAGCAGGAACTGCTGGTCCGGCCGTTTTCCCTGGCGCTGGACTGCCATTCGGGATTCGGCATCAGCGACCGCCTGTGGTTCCCGTTCGCACACACCCGCGAGCCGATGCCCCACCTGGCCGAGGTGCATGCGCTCAAGTCCATCTTCGAACAGGCGCACCACCACCATCCCTACATCATCGAGCCGCAGAGCGCCCAGTACCTCACGCACGGCGACCTGTGGGACCACCTCTACCTGCAGGCCTGTGCCGACCACTCGCGCACCTTCCTGCCGCTGACGCTGGAGATGGGGTCGTGGCTCTGGGTCAAGAAGAATCCGCGCCAGCTGTTTTCGCGCAAGGGCATCTTCAATCCGCTGATCAGCCACCGCCAGCAGCGGGTGCTGCGGCGCCACCTGGCGTTGCTGGACTTCATGGCCCGGGCCGCGGGCAGCCATGCGCAATGGGTGCCTGTCGGGCCGCAACGCGCCAGTGGCCACGCGCAGGCGCTGGCGGACTGGTTCTGAAGGAGGCGCCGGATGTCTGAATGGGTTCTGCTGAGAGGGCTGACACGCGGGGCGGCCCACTGGGGCGACTTCCCCGCCCGCTTGCAGGCGGCGCTGCCGGCGGCGCGCGTCCACCTGCTGGACCTGCCGGGCAATGGCGAACGCGACCTGGAGCGCAGCCCGGCCACGGTGGCCGCCATGGTGGCCGACTGCCGGCAGCAACTGGCCGTCCGGGGCGTGCGCACGCCGGTCCATCTGCTGGCGCTTTCTCTGGGCGCCATGGTGGCCACCCAGTGGCTGCAAACGGCTGCCGAAGACATCCACTCTGCCGTCCTGGTCAACACCAGCATGCGCCCCTTCAGCCCCTTGCACCACCGGCTGCGTCCGCACAACCTGCCGCGGTTGCTGAGACTGGTGTGCGGGCCATCCGCGGAAGTCTCGGAACGCCTGGTCTGGCAAATGACCAGCCGGCAGACGCCGGCCGACGCCTCGGTGCTGGCCGACTGGGTGCGCGCCCGGCAGGCGCACCCGGTGCGCGCCGCCAACGCCTGGCGGCAGCTGCTGGCCGCTGCGCGGTTCCGGGCCTCGCCCACGCCCCCCGACCGGCCGGTGCTGCTGCTGTGCAGCGAACAGGACCAGCTGGTGAGCCCGCGTTGCTCCCGGGCGCTGGCGCGGGCCTGGGGATGTTCTCTGGCGCAGCACCCGAGCGCCGGCCACGACCTGCCGCTGGACGACCCGCAGTGGGTCATCGAACAGATTCTGGCGAGCGCTGCCTCCGGCGGCCTGTGGTCATCGGCCTGAGGCCGCCACGTCGCCGGAATCCCGGGCGGCGGCGCCTGCGGGATGCCATGCGGGAAGGTGCCTTGTTTTTGTGCATCGCACGCTGAGGCCAGTCAGGGCGCGGGTCTGGCGCGTTCGTGCACGAGATATCCACAGGGTTCTTCAGGGCAGATGGGGACAATCCCGCGGCCGGCCATTTGTTTACTTGGCGCTGCGAACCTTGGTGACCGCCGCCTGGGCCTCGTTCCACAGGTCCATGCCCACGTTGGTGGCGATGCTGGCGTTCACGCGGGTCAGCTGCGAACGCATGCGGTTGGCCTCGGCCGGCGCGAGTTCGTTGATCTGCATGCCTTTGGCCTTGAGCTCGCCCAGGGCCTTGCCGGCCTCGGCGCGGGTGTCCTGACGCTCGAAGTCGCGGCTCTTCTTCGCCGCGTCCATCAGCACCTTCTTCTCGTCCTTGGACAGGCCGTCCCACCACTTCTTGCTCACGGTGACGATCCACGGGCTGTAGACGTGGTTGGTCACGGTCAGGTACTTCTGCACCTCGTAGAACTTGCTCGACAGGATGGTGTTGTACGGGTTCTCCTGGCCGTCGACGGTCTTGGTCTCCAGCGCGGTGAACAGCTCCGAGAACGGCAGCGGCACGGCGTTGGCGCCCAGGGTCTTGAAGGACTCTAGGAACACGTTGTTCTGCATCACCCGCAGCTTGATGCCATTGAGGTCTTCCAGCTTGTTGACCGGCTGCTTGTTGTTGGTGAGGTTGCGGAAGCCGTTCTCCCAGTAGGCCAGCCCGACCAGGCCTTTCTCCTGCAGCTTGTCCATCACCTTCTGGCCTGTCGGGCCGTCCAGCACCACGTCGGCCTCTTTGGCGTTGTTGAATAGGAAGGGCGTGTCCCACAGCGCCATTTCCTTGGTGATGCCCACCAGGGTGGCGGTGGAGCCGACCATCATTTCCTGCGCCCCGCCGATCAGGGCCTGCTGCATCTGCACGTCGGAGCCGAGCGCGGCGGCGCCGATGGCGCGCACCTTCATCTTGCCGCCGGAGGTCTTCTCGACTTCTTCGGCAAACAGCTTGACGGCGCGGCCCTGGTTGGACTGCTCGTTCAGGCCATAGCCGAAACGGATCAGGCGCGGCTTGATGTCCTGTGCGAAGGCGGCGAAGGGCGCGGTGAGGGCGGCCGCTGCGGTGGCGGCGATCAGGGTGCGGCGGAAGATGGACATGACAGTCTCCTTGGGGTGAAAAGCGGTTGGACAGGAATCAGCGCATCCACGCCACCGGGGCGGTGACGATCTGCGGGAACACGACGAACAGGGCCAGCACCAGCACGTAGCTGATGAGGAAGGGGTTCACGCCCTTGATGACCTGGTGCATGGACAGGCGGCCCACGCCGGCCACCACGTTGAGCACGGTGCCCACGGGCGGGGTGATGAGGCCGATGGCGCCGTTGAGCACGAACATCAGGCCGAAGTACACCGGGTCGATGCCGGCCTTGACGGCGATGGGCAGCATCACCGGCGCGAAGATCAGGATGGTGGGCGTGAGGTCCAGCGCGGTGCCGATCAGCACCAGCACGATCATCATCACGGCCATGAGCAGGCGCGGGTTCTCGATCAGCGGGCCGAGCCAGCCGCTGAGCACGCCGGGCAGATCGGCCAGGGTGATCATGTAGCTGGCCACCTGGGCGCCGGCACACAGGAACATCACGATGGCGGTGGTCTTGGCGGCCCGGGTGAGCACGCCGTAGAGCTCGGGCAGCCGCATCTCGCGGTGGATGAACAGGGCCACGACCAGCGCGTAGAACGCAGCCACCACGGCCGCCTCGGTGGGCGTGAACACGCCGCTCTTCATGCCGCCGATGATGATCAGCGGCATCAGCAGCGCCCAGAAGGCCTTGGCCGTGGCGCGCAGGCGGCCGCTCAGGGGCACCGGCGCGTGGTCCTTCAGATCCATGTCCTTGAGCACGATCTTCCAGGTCACGATGAGGGCGGCGCCCATCATCAGCCCCGGAACGATGCCCGAGAGGAACAGCGCCGAGATGGAGGTGTTGGTGGTCACGCCGTAGATCACGAACGGCATGGACGGCGGAATGATGGGCGCGATGATGCCGCCCGAGGCGATCAGCCCGGCCGAGCGGTGCATGGGGTAGCCGTGCTCGCGCATCATGGGCAGCAGGATGGTGGCCAGCGCCGCGGTGTCGGCCAGGGCCGAGCCGCTCATGGACGCCATCAAGACGGCCGCACCGATGGCCACGAAGCCCAGGCCACCGCGGATGTGGCCGACCCAGGTCTGGGCCATGTCGATGATGCGCTTGCTGATGCCGCCGCTGTTCATCAGCTCGCCGGCCAGGATGAAGAAGGGCACGGCCAGCAGCGGGAAGCTGTCGATGCCGGCGACCATGTTCTGCGCCAGCAGCTGGGTGTCCCAGAAGTCCATCACCCAGGCCATGCCGGCACCGGTGAGCAGCAGGGCCAGGGCCATGTTCATGCCGATGCCCATGAGGGCCAGCATGCCGACCACGAAAACGATGAAGGCTTGTGCTTCGAGGCTCATCAGATCACTCCACATCCACGCCGTGGCCGAGGTCCAGCGGCCTGGCGGTCACGATTTCCCACACCACCATCGCGCCGATGGCCGCGGCGCACAGCAGCGCCGGCAGCGGCAGCAGCGCCACCGGGTAGCCCAGCACCACCGAGTTGCTGTCCAGCCCCACCACGACCTGCTGCCAGGCACCCCGGCCCAGCAGCACGGCAGCCAGCAGCACCAGCAGGCGGATCACCAGGGTGACCGCCTTGAACGTCCGCGGACGCTTGCGCACCAGGCCCACCAGACTGGTGAAGGCCATGTGTTCGCCGGCGGGGTAGGCCGCCGCCGCCCCGATGAAGACCATCCACACGAACAGCAGGCGCGAGAGTTCTTCGCTGGCCGCGATGCCGCTGCCGAAGCCATAGCGCAGCACCACGTTGAGGAACACGGAACAGGCCATCACCGCCAGGCAGGCGGCCATGAGGGCCAGCGCCACGCGCTGCAGTGCGTGTGTCTTGGGGGATTCGTGGGTGCTCATGCGGCCTCCGGGGGTTGGGAACGGTCGGCAACCGTGGCCCAGGCGGCCACTCGTTCCAGCAGTTGCGGCAGCGGATGGGCCGCGTCCACGCGCAGCACGCCGGGTTCACCGACCGGGGTTTCGAGGGTGGCGAACTGGCTGTCCACCAGCGCGCTGTTGAAAAAATGCGCGGCGCGCGCGGCCACGCGTGCACGGGCCTGCTCCGGCGTGATGTCCAGGAACACGAAACGCAGGCCGGGCGAGGCGATGCGCAACTGGTCGCGGTAGTGGCGGCGCAGGGCGGAGCAGGTGAGGACCACACGGCTGCGCTGCGCGAGCAGGCCGCCCAGGGTGGACAGCCAGCCGGCGCGGTCGCTGTCGGTCAGCGGCGTGCCCTGCTGCATCTTCTCGCGGTTGGCCGCACTGTGGTGGTCGTCGCCTTCGATCAGCGCGAAGCCCAGGCGCTGCGCCAGGGCGGCACCCAGGCTGGACTTGCCGCAGCCGGCCACGCCCATGATCACCAGCGATGCATTCGGATCGGTTGACATGTGTGAGATAGCGCTATCTTTAAAACCCGGAAAAAACGGCCTGGACACCAGACCGTGGGGCTCAGGACGACGGATTCGGGTTTCCGAGGCTGTACGTCTTTCTGAGATAGCGCTATCTTATGGTCTGATTTCCAGCTGCCCAACCCGTACAAACCCTGATGCCACCCACCTCTGTCTCCCCAGCCTCATTGCCACGGCCCCGGGCCACCGGCCGGGTCACCCTGGCCGACGTGGCCGCCCTGGCTGGCGTCAGCCCCATCACTGTCTCCCGCACGCTGCGGGGCGAGCGCACGGTGGACCCGCTGCTGGCCGAGCGGGTGAGGGCCGCGGCCGCCGAACTGCGCTACATGCCCGACCCGGCGGCACGCGCCCTGGCGTCGAGACACAGCTCGCACGTCGCGGTGCTCATTCCCATGCTGTCCAACGCGCTGTTCGTCGACCTGCTGGAAGCGGTGCAGCGCACACTGCGCCCTTCGGGCTACCAGACGCTGATTGGCATCACCCATTACGACCCCGACGAAGAGGAGCAGTTGCTGCGCGAACAGCTGCTGCACCGGCCGGCGGGCCTGCTGGTGACCGGCATCGACCACAACGCACGCACGCGCGAACTGATCGACCGCAGCGGAGTGCCCTGCGTGCACCTGATGGCGCTTTCACCCGCGCCCGAGGTCTACTGCGTCGGCTTCTCCCAGACCGACGCGGGTGCCGCCATCACCCGCCACCTGCTGGACCGTGGTCGGCGGCGCATCGCCTTCGTCGCTGCCCAGCTGGACCCGCGGACCCTGCAGCGCGCCGAGGGTTACCGCCGCGCACTCGGTGCGGCCGGGCTGTACGACCCGGCCCTCGAACTGCTGGACGCCCGCCCTTCGTCCATGGCGCTGGGTGGCGAACTGTTTGCGCAGTTGCTGGGAGCGCATCCGGACTGCGACGCGGTGTTCTTCTGCAACGACGACCTGGCCCAGGGTGGCCTGCTGGCGGCCTTGCGACTGGGGGTGCCGGTTCCGCAGCAAGTGGCCGTGGCGGGTTTCAACGACCTTTCGGGCAGCGACCAGATGCTGCCGCCGCTGACCACGGTGGCCACGCCACGCGGCGCCATCGGCGAAGCCAGTGCGCAGATGCTGCTGGCCCTGATGCGGGGGGAGGCGCTTCCTGCCCACTCGGTGGATCTGGGCTTCGAACTGCGCGTGCGCCAGAGCAGCTGAGGCGCTCCGGCCGGCGGGGCGTCCTCCGGCACGATGGACCGCTGTCGCGCCCGGTGGCGGGCTCTCGACGCGGCGGGTGGTCGGTCCTATATTTCCCGGGTACGGAAAACACCGAGGCCTTCATGACGACACCCACCCTGCATTACCACCCGCTCTCTTCCTATTGCCAAAAGGTGCTGATCGCACTCGACGTGCTGGGGATCGGGTTCGACAGGCAGTTGCTGAATCTGGGAGACCCGGCGGAGCGTGCGGCGTACCTGGCCCTGTGGCCGACGGGCAAGATGCCGTTGCTGGTGGACCAGGGGCGGCCCGTCCCGGAGACCAGCATCATCATCGAGTACCTGCAGCGGCACCATGCCGCTCCCGGTCGCACGCTGATTCCTCCGGACCCGGACGCCGCGATCGACGTGCGCCTGTGGGACCGCCTGTTCGACCTGTACGTGATGACGCCCATGCAGGCGCTCACCGCCGACCTCCTGCGTCCCGAGGCTGACCGGGACGCACTCAACGTGGACCAGGCGCGCCAGCAGCTGTCGACCGCCTACGCGTTCATCGACCGGCATCTCGACGGGCGGACCTGGGTGAGCGGCAACGCATTCAGCATGGCCGACTGCGCCGCAGCGCCCTCCCTGTTCTACGCCGTGACCTACGTGCCGTTGCTGCCGGAGCAGGTCCACCTGGCGGCCTATGTCGAGCGGCTGATGGCCCATCCTTCGGTGGCGCTGGTCATCGATCAGGCCCGCCCGTGGTTCAAGTTCTATCCCGGGCGAGCCGGCCTGTCACGGCGCTTCTTCGACCCGGCCGCGGCCTGAGAAGCGCGCGATCGGCGAACCGGCGCGACCTGGACCGGCCGTTGCGGAACCCGGCCCCTCGCGTGCCGCTGCCACAAAGCTCGGGTATAGAATGCCCGTGTTGGTGCTCGCCGTGTCGTTCAGACATGGCAGTTCAACGGGAAGCAGGAGGGGGAGTCCCACCCGGACGAACCTAACCTGCGCTGCCCCCGCAACGGTAAGCAGACGGGTGGGCCAAGGCATTGCCGAAGTCCCCCATTTCTCAAAATGTCGCCACTGGTTCACACCGGGAAGGCTTTGAGGAACGTTCTGTCAGCCCGGATACCGGCCAACAAGGAAGCTGCGCCCCTGGCGTGGCTGTATTACCCAAACACCGTCGGGGAAGGCGGTGAGGGGTCTTCGCCGGTGTCCTCCTTTGTCCCTACGCTGCTTTTGCGAGCTTGAGCCAACGCTTGTGCGTTCGCTCGCCCCGGGCTTCCCGTTCGCCGTCGAAACCACCCGTCGCCTCTCCCTTGGGCATGCCATTGCCATCCGCGTTGTGTCTGACGCGTTCAACCCAAGGAGTCACTTCATGCACATCGAACCAGGTCTGGCCGTTCGCCACCGCCGGTCGCTGAAACACCGCCTTCACCCGACCACCTGACCGCGAGCACACCATGGGTGCCGGAACGGTCTGGTTCGTTGGCGCGGGTCCTGGAGACCCGGAGCTGATCACGGTCAAGGGGCGCGACCTGGTGGCGCGTGCGGGCGCCATCCTGTTCGCCGGGTCGCTGGTGAATGAGGCGGCGACCCGCTGGGCGCCGCCGGGTTGCGTGATCGCCGACAGCAAGGACATGACGCTGGAGCAGATGTCGGCCTGGCTGATCGCACATGCCGCGCGCTGCGACACCGTGGTGCGGCTGCAGACCGGCGACCCGGCGCTCTACGGCGCCCTGATCGAGCTGGTGCAGCCGCTGGACGCCGCGGGCGTGCCGGTGGCGGTGGTGCCGGGGGTGTCGTCCGCCATGGCCTCGGCGGCGGCGGCGGTCGAGAGCTTCACGCTGCCGGAGGTGACGCAGACCACCATCTTCACCCGGGTCGAGGGCCGCACGCCCATGCCCGAGGGCGAAGACCTGGCGGCCCTGGCGGCGCACCGCACGACGCTGTGCATCTTCCTGTCCATCACCTTGCTGCACAAGGTGGAGGCCGGGCTGCGCGCCGCCGGCTGGGCCGAGGACGCGCCGGTGCTGGTGGTGCACAAGGCCAGCTGGCCCGGCGAGGAGCGCATCGTGCGCGGCACGCTGGCCACCATCAAACAGCGGTGCCGCGAGGCCGGCATCGTCAGCCAGGCCATGGTGATCGCCAGCCCCACGCTGGGCGCGCGCCAGTGGCCGGAACTCACCCGGTCCCGCCTCTACGACCCCAGTTTCACCCACCGTTTCAGGAAAGCCACGACATGAAAGACACCACCATCCTGCTCGTGGGCCACGGCTCGCGCGAGGAATCCGGCAACCAGGAAATCCGCGACTTCGTCGCGCAATGGCAGGCGCGCCAGCCGGACTGGCGCATCGAGGTCTGCTTCATCGAATTCGCGCCGCCCTCGCTGCAAGACGGCCTGCTGGCCGCCGCCAGAAACAGCCGGCGCGTGCTGGTGCTGCCGCTGATCCTGAACGCGGCCGGCCACGTGAAGATGGAGATTCCGGAAGCGATCGAACACGCGCGCGAGCACCTGCCGGGTGTGGCGTTCCACTACGGCCCGCACCTGACGGCCTGCGACCCCATCCTGGCCATCCTCAAGCGCCGCCTGCGCAGGGCCATGGCCGAACTGGACATGCCCGATCCGACCACCACCGGCGTGGTGCTGCTGGGGCGCGGTTCGTCCGACCGCGGCGCCAACGGCGACATGGCCAAGATGGCGCGCTGGCTGCAGGAGGAGGGCGACCACGAGCTGGTGGAGCTGGCGTTCACCGGCATCACCTGGCCGCGGCTGGAGCGCGTGGTGCAGCGCCAGGTGCTGATCGGCATGCGGCAGGTGGTGGTGCTGCCGTACTACCTCTACACCGGCACGCTGATGCAGCGCATCCACCGCCAGGTCGAACACCTGCGCCTGCAGTACCCGCAGATCCGTTTCGCCTGCGGCACGCACTTCGGCTTCGAGAAGGAAATCTTCGAACTGCTCGAGCAGCGTGTGCACGACCTGCTGGCCGGTGTGCCCGACAGCAAGCTGCCCTGCGACGGCTGCAGCTACCGCGAGATCGCGCACGACCTGGGGCATGGCCACTCCCACGAGCACACGCACGCCACCGTGCAGGTGCACGCCCACGCTCCCGAGGTGTTGCCTGCATGAGCACGGTCAACACCATCACCGAACAGCTCACCCGGGCCGGCCAGGCCATCGAGCACGACAGCTTCGCCATCATCGACGCCGAGGCCGGCCCGCACGGCTACACCGGGGCGCAGTGGCCGATCGTGCGCCGCATGATCCACGCCAACGCCGACTTCGAGTTCAACGGCCTGACCGACTTCCACCCCGACGCGGTGGCGGCCGGCATCGGCGCCATGCTGCGCGGCGGCACGCCCGTGGTGGCCGACGTGGAGATGATCTGCTCCGGCCTGTCGCGGCCGCGCCTGAAGCACTTCGGCATGGCCACACACCAGTTCATCAGCGACCCCGACGTGATCGCCCAGGCCCAGGCCGAGGACAGCACGCGCGCCGTGCAGGCCATGCGCAAGGCGCACCGGCTGGGGCTGCTGGACGGCGCCATCATCGGCATCGGCAACGCGCCCACGGCGCTGATCGAGCTGGTGCGCCTGATCCGCGAGGAAGGCGTGCGCCCGGCGCTGGTGGTGGGCATGCCGGTGGGCTTCGTCTCCGCCGCCGAGTCCAAGGACCTGATGGCCGGTGTGGCCGGTGTGCCCTGGATCGTGATCCGTGGCCGCAAGGGCGGCTCCACCCTGGTGGTGGCGGCGCTGCACGCGCTGCTGTCGCTGGCCGAAGCGCAACAAAAGGGCGGCACCGCCGCCTGAGACCGGCATGAAAGACCAGGACACCCCGCGCGGCACCCGCACCGGTTTCACCACCGGCGCGTGCACCGCCGCGGCCGCCCGCGCGGCCGTGGAGGGACTGCTGACGGGGCAGGTGCCCGAGGCCGTCGAGAGCCTGCTGCCCAACGGGGACCGGGTGCACTTTGCCGTGCACGACGGCCGCTGTGACCAGGAGCGCGCGCACGCCATGGTGGTGAAGTTCGCGGGCGACGACCCGGACTGCACCGACGGCGCCCACCTCACGGTGGACCTGCGCCTGCTGCCCGGGCGGGTGGGCGAGGTGAGCTTCGTGGCCGGCGAGGGCGTGGGCACGGTCACCATGCCCGGCCTGGGGCTGGCAGTGGGCGGGCCGGCGATCAACCCGGTGCCGCGCCAGAACATCGCGCACAACCTGCGCGAGGCTGCGCCGCAACTGCTGGCGGAGCACGGGCTGGAAGTGACCGTGAGCGTGCCCGGTGGCCAGGAGATGGCCAGGAAGACCACCAATGCGCGGCTGGGCATCCTGGGCGGCATCAGCATCCTGGGCACCACCGGCATCGTCAAACCCTATTCCACCGCGGCCTGGCGTGCCAGCGTGGTGCAGGGCATCCAGGTGGCGGCCACGCTGGGCCACGGCGTGGTCGCGCTGACCACCGGCGGGCGCACCGAAAGTTTTGCCATGGGTGCGCTGCGCGCCGAGCGCCCGGAACTGCCGGCCGCCTGCTTCGTGCAGATGGGCGACTTCCTGCGCTATGCGCTGGACGAGGTGGTGGCCCAGGGGTTGAAGGAAGTGGTGCTGGGCGTGATGGTCGGCAAGCTGACCAAGATCGCGCAGGGCGAGACCATCACGCACGCCAACCGCAACGTGGTGGACACCGACCTGGTGGCCACGATCGCGCGCCAGATCGGCGCCAGCGCCGAGGACTGCAGCGCCATCGCCGCCGCCGAGACCGCGCGCTTCGGCGCCGAGCTGATGGTCGAGCGCGGCCTGGGCGAGCCTTTCCACCGGGCCCTGGCGCAGGCCGCCATCGACACCCTGACCGCGCCCGAACGCTATGGCCGGGCGTTCCAGCTGCGCGTGCTGGTGTGCGACTTCGCCGGCCAGCCCGTGGCCGACGTCCGCTCCGCCCCGGCCGAGCCACGGCCGCTGCCCGCCACCGCCGGCCGCACCGGCATCGGCCACACGCAGCACATCGATTTCGACACCGAATGAGCGACACCGAAGACGCCATGGAGACCCGAGTGAAAGACCCCAACCCCTGCCGCGTGATCGGCGTGCTCGACGACGGTGCCGCCAGCCTGGGCGCCACCGCACTGGCCCACCTGCGCACCGCGGACCTGGTCATTGGCGGCGCGCGCACGCTGGCCCTGTTCCGGCACGAGCTCAAGGCCGGCGCGGTGACGCGCGACCTGACCGGCCAGCTGAAGGCCGTGCCCGGGTGGGTGCGCAGCGCGCGCGACGCGAACCAGAGCAGCGTGGTGCTCGCCACCGGCGACCCGCTGTGCCACGGCATCGCGCCCTACCTGGCGCAGCACCTGTGCCTGGACGCGCTCGACATCCTGCCCAACCTCTCCACGCTGCAGCTGGCCTGCGCCCGCATCGGCCTGGCCTGGCAGGACGCGCGCATCGTCTCCGTGCACCGCCAGGACGCGGGCGAGTGGGTGCGCGGCAGCTGGCCGGACCACGGCCTGTATGTGCTGGCCCAGGCGCTGCGCTCCGAACAGCGGCTGCTGGTGCTTACCAGCCCGGCCAACAGCCCGGACCGCATCGCCCGCCTGCTGCAGGCCGAAGGCCTGGGCGAGGATTTCCAGCTGGCGGTCGCGGAAAACCTGCTGCAGGCCGACGAACGCATCCACCCGCAACTGAGCCCGGCACAAGCCGCCGAGATGCGCTTTGCCGAGCTCAACGTGGTGCTGCTGTGGCGCAGCCGCGCGGTGGCGCAGCCGGTGCGCTTCGGCCTGGCCGACAGCGCCTTCGAGCAACGCCAGCCCGAGAAGGGGCTGATCACCAAGCAGGAGGTGCGCGCCGTCAGCCTGGCGCGCCTGCAGCTGCGCGAACGCAGCGTGGTCTGGGACATCGGCGCCGGCTCCGGCTCGGTCGGCCTGGAAGCGGCGCGCCTGTGCCCGCGCGGCCACGTCTTTGCCATCGAGAAGAACGAGGCCGACCACGCCATCGCCGGACGCAACCACGCGGCCTTCTGCGTCAGCAACTACACGCTACAGCACGGCAAGGCGCCCGAGAGCCTGGACGCCTGGCCCGACCCGGACGCGGTGTTCATTGGCGGCTCCGGCGGCGAGCTGGCCGGGCTGATCGGGTTGTGCCTGCGCCGCCTGCGCCCCGGCGGCCGGCTGGTGATGAACTTCGTCACCCTGGAAAACCTGGCCACCGCCACGCAGGCGCTGCAGAGCCTGAACGCGGAATGGGACGTGCTGCAGCTGCAGGCCGCCCGCAGCCGGCCCATCCTGCACATGCACCGCATGGCGGCCGAGAACCCGGTCTGGCTGGTCTGCGCCGGCATGGGCAGCGGCCAGCCCGACACGGAGCACCGCCATGACTGACACCATGCCCCCCGTCGGCACGCTGCACGGCATCTCGCTCGGCCCTGGCGACCCCGGCCTGATCACGCGCGCCGCCTGGGCCGCGCTGCAGCGGCGCGACGCGATCTGGGTCTACCCGGTGCGCAGCGGCAAGACGCCCAGCTACGCGCTGGACATCGTGCAGCGCGCCGGCCTGGCGCCGCCCGACGTCCACACGCCGCTGCTGTTCCCGATGACGCACGACGGCGAGAAGCTGGCCCGCGCCTGGCTGAAGGCCGCGCACACCGTGCTGCCCTGGCTGCAGGCCGGGCGCGACGTGCTGTTCCTGGTCGAAGGCGACGCGTCCACCTACGCCACCTTCGGCCACCTGGCGCGCACCGTGCGCGGGCTCGATGAACGGGTGCCGGTGCGGGTGGTGGCGGGCGTCAATTCCTTCACCGCCGCCTGCGCCGATGTGGGTGAACCCTTCGCAGAACAGGACGACACCGTGGCCATCGTGCCCGCCGCCTACGGCGTGCGCGCGGTGGACCGGCTGCTGCCCGACTTCGACACCCTGGTGCTGATGAAGATCAAGCCGCTGATCGAAGACCTGCTGGACTGGCTGGAGGCGCGCGGGCTGCTGGCCGGCGCGCACTTCGTCGAACGCGTCGGCGCGCTGGACGAACGCCGCCTCTCGGGCGCGGACCTGCTGACGCTGCGCGGCAGCAAGGTCAGCTACCTGTCGCTGCTGATCGTGAAGAACCCCCACCGCGTGCGTGGCGAGCGCATCAAGGGCTGCCTGAAGAAGGACAGCCCCCCATCCCTGGAAGCCACCGCATGACCACCACACCTTCTCTGCCCCGGGTCTGCCTGGTGGCCATCACCAAACACGGGGCCGCGCAGGTGGCGGCGCTGGCGCGGCAGCTGCCGCAGGCCTCGATCTGCGTCGCCGCCAAGTTCGCCGAAACCATGCAGGGCCTGCCCAACCCGCTGCTGGCCTACGACGGTGCTTTCAAGGACCGCATCGCTCCCCTGTTCGAGGACTTCGACCAGATCGTCTTCTTCGTCTCGCTCGGCGCGGTGGTGCGGCTGATCGCGCCGCACCTGAGGAGCAAGGACGAAGACCCCGGTGTGCTGGTGGTCGACGACGCCGGGCAGTTCGTCATTCCCGTGCTCTCGGGCCACGTCGGCGGCGCCAACGCGATGGCCGACACCGTGGCCGCGCTCCTGGGCGCCACGCCCGTGCTCACCACCGCCTCGGACGTCGGCAAGACGATCCCGGTGGACATCCTGGGCCGCGAACTGGGCTGGACGGTGGAAGCGCCCAAGCTCAACATCACCCGCGTCTCGGCCGCCGTGGTCAACGAGCAGCCGGTGGCGGTGGTGCAGGAGGCCGGCAGTGCACGGTGGTGGACCCGGCCCACGCCGCTGCCGCCGAGCATCCACCGTTTCGAGCGCCTGGTGGACGTCGACCTGGAACGCTACGCCGCCGTGCTGTGGATCACCCATGCCGAGGTGCCGCCTGCGCTGTGGGAACGCCTGCACGAGCGCCTGGTGGTCTACCGGCCGCCGGCGGACGCCGTGCGCAGCACGGAGGTCGTCCAGTGAGCGCGGGTCCATCCCGGGTCTGCCTGGGCATTGGCTGCGACCGCGGCACGCCCGAGGCCACGCTCGAGCGCGCGGTGCAGGAGGCCCTGGCGCTGGCCGGCGTCAGCGGGAGCGCGGTGGAACAGGTGGCCAGCATCACGCTCAAGGCGGACGAACCCGGCCTGCTGTCGCTGGCGGCCCGGCGGGGCTGGCCGCTGCGGTTCTACCCCGCAGCGCAACTGGCCGAGGTGCCGGTGCCCCACCCGTCGGAGACCGTGCGCCGCCACACCGGCACACCCTCGGTGTCCGAAGCCGCCGCGCTGCTGGCCGCCGGCGGCGCCAACGCCGCCGCCCTGTGCGTGGAAAAACACCGGCTGCGTGGCGACGACGGACGCCACGCCACCGTGTCCGTGGCATGGGCCGGTGCGGGTGCGGTCTGCGCCCGCGAGATGCCCTGAACACTTTCTTTCCCTTTGTCCGTTTTTTTTCAGTCGATTTGTTTTTCAACCCCAGGAGATGAGCATGAACACCAATGTCCCGACCACCGCCGCAGTCCCTTCCGTGAACACCACCACCCTGTGGCCCGCCCTGGCCGGTGCGGCCGCGCTGGCGCTGGTAGTGCTGTATGGCGTGGCCTTCGCCGACAGCCCGCTGGCCCACAACGCCGCGCACGACGTGCGCCACGTCACGGTCAAGCCGTGCCACTGAGGGGGCTTGCATGAAGCTGTTCAACCGACTGATCTGGGCCGCCCTGGCGGTGGCCCTGGCCGTGGGCACGCTGCAGACCGTGCTGCACCAGCTCTGGGCCGTGCCCCTCATCCTGCAAGCGGAGCGCTTCGAGGATCAGAAGGCCGCGCCCGCGCAGGCCCACACGCACGACGCAGGACACGACCACGCACAGGCGCAAGAGCAACAGGCGCATGAGCATGCCCACGATGAGAACGGCTGGGCGCCCGCCGACGGCGCCGAGCGCACTTTCTGGACCTGGGTCGCCAACGTGCTGCACGGCTTCGGACTGGCGCTGCTGGCCCTGGTGGCGCTGACGGCCTGGGTCTGGCGGCGCGGGTCCGGCCCGACCTCGTCCGTCCGCGCCACCCCGGTCTGGTCGCTGGCCCTGGGCGTGGCGGCGGCGGGCTTCCTGAGCCTGCACCTGTGGCCCGCGCTGGGCCTGCACGCCGAGATTCCCGGCATGGACGCCGCCGACCTGGGCGCGCGCCAGCGCTGGTGGCTGCTGGCGGTGACCAGCGCCGCCGCGGCCTGCGCCTGCGTGGCGTTTGCGCGCGGTCGCTGGCGCTGGGCGGCGGCCGCTGCGCTGCTGGCGCTGCCCTTCGCCGTGGGGGCGCCGCAGCTGCAGGCCGACCCGCTGGCGGGCTTCGGGCCAGAGGCCCAGGCGGTGCTGCGTCCGCTGGGCCAGCAGTTCGTCGCCGTGACCCACGGCATCGCCGCCAGTCTCTGGGTGTCGATGGGCGTGGCCTGCGCCGGGGCCTTCACGCGCTGGCTGGGCCCGCTGGTGGCGCCGGCGGGCAGTGCGCCGCGCGCCGAAGGAGTCGCTCATGGCGCCTGACACCATCAGCGCCGGACAGCCGGCGGGCACCGGCCGCATCAGCCTGGTGGGCATCGGCCCCGGCCACGCGGACCACATGACGGCGCGCGCGCGCGCCGCCATCGCCGAGGCCGACGTGGTGGTCGGCTATGTCACCTACATCAAGCTCGTGGCCGATCTGCTGGAGGGCAAGGAGGTCGTGCGCAAGGGCATGACCGAGGAACTCGACCGCGCGGTGCACGCCCTGGAGGCGGCCCGCGCGGGCAAGAAGGTGGCGCTGATCTCGTCCGGCGACGCCGGGGTCTACGGCATGGCCGGGCCCACCTACGAGGTGCTGTTCCAGGCGGGCTGGACACCCGAGGACGGCGTGGAGGTCGAGATCGTGCCCGGTGCCTCGGCGATCAACGCCTGCGCGGCCCTGGTCGGGGCTCCGCTGACGCACGACTTCTGCTCCATCTCGCTGTCCGACCTGCTGACACCCTGGCCCGCGATCGCCCGGCGGCTCGACGCGGCGGCGGCGGCCGATTTCGTCGTGGCGCTCTACAACCCCAAGAGCGGACGCCGCACCCAGCAGATCGTGCAGGCGCAGGCGCTGTTCCTGCGGCACCGCCGGCCCGACACGCCGGTGGCGATCGTCAAGAGCGCCTACCGGCGCCGCCAGCAGATCGTGCACACCACCCTGGACCAGATGGCCGAACAGGACATCGGCATGCTCAGCACGGTGCTGATCGGCAACAGCAGCACCTTCCTGCGGGAGGGCCTGATGGTCACCCCGCGCGGCTACGCCAACAAGTACGACGTGGACCAGGGCTTCGAGACCCGCGAGGGCGAGAAGGCCGGGCGCTCGCTTTCCACCGGCCTGCTGGGCTGGGTGGAGAACCTGCGCGCCGACCACGCCGACGGCGCAAGCCTGGCGGCGCTGGCGCAGCGGCACCGGCTGCCGCTGGACTACATCGAGGCGGTGCTGAGCACCCCGGTCGAGGCTGCGGTGGATGCCCCGGCGGACACCGAGGAACAGGCCGGGTAGGGCCGACAAGGGCGGGCAGGGCGCGTCCACGCGCGATACTTCGCGCCCCGAACCCATTCGACACCGCCGGCCTGCGGCTCCCGTGAACCCCTTTTTGACCCCACTGGCATGCACGAGATCATCAAACCCCACATCGGCGGCTACAAGCGCCACCTGCTGCTCTGCACCGGCCCGCGCTGCACGCAGGACGGCGCCTCGCAGGCCCTGTTCGACAGCTTGGGCGACAAGTTCAAGGCCGCCGGCCTGCACGAGGGCGCGCTGCGCGTGAAGCGCAGCCGCGTGAGCTGTTTTGCCGCCTGCAAGGGCGGGCCGGTGATGTGCGTGCAGCCCGACGGCACCTGGTACTACAACGTGACCGACGCCAACATGGACCGCATCATCGATCAGCACCTGGTCGGCGGCCAGGTGGTGCAGGACCTGGTGTTCCACCAGGGCCCCGGAGGCGCCGATGCCGAATGAAGCGGACGCCCGGGGCTTTGTCTCCATCGTCGGCGCCGGCCCGGGCCCGGCCGATCTCATGACCCTGCGCGCGCTGGACCGCCTGCAGCGTGCCGAGGTTGTGGTACACGACCGGCTGATCGCGCCCGAGGTGCTGGCGCTGATCCCGGCGGGCGCGCAGCGCGTGTACGTGGGCAAGGCCCTGGGCCACCACGCCGTGCCACAGGAAGGCATTCACGCCCTGCTGGTGCAGCACGCCCGGGCCGGCCGGCGGGTGGTGCGCCTGAAGGGCGGCGACCCGTACGTGTTCGGGCGTGGCGGTGAAGAGGTGCAGGCGCTGCAGGCCGAAGGCATCGCCTTCGAGGTCGTGCCCGGCGTCACGGCCGCCAGCGGCTGCTCGGCGGCGGCGGGCATCCCGCTCACCCACCGCGACCTCGCGGCCAGCTGCGTGTTCCTGCCCGGCCACCTGGCCGACGACGAGGCCACACACGACTGGCGGGCCCTGGCGCGTCCCGGACAGACGCGGGTGTTCTACATGGGCATCCAGCGCCTGGCCCACATCGCCGGGCAGCTGATCGCCCATGGCCTGTCCCCCGACACCCCGGCGGCCATCGTGCGCGACGGCACCCGGCCGACGCAGACCGTGGTCGCGTGCAGCCTGCGCCGCCTGGTCGAGCAGGCCCCGGCCTACGGCCCCCAGCCCGGCTTGCTGATCATTGGCGAGACGGTGCAACTGAGTCCCGACTTCCACGCCGATGGCAGCCCCTGAACCGGGCGGCCTGTGATGAAAGAACCCTGCATGGACCGCATTTCCCCCAACGGGTCCTGGCGCCAGCGCAGCCTGGCCGCCGTGTGGCACCCCTGCACGCAGATGAAGCTGCACGCGCCCGAAGGCGCGGCGTTGCCGCTGATCCCGGTGGCGCGGGCCGAAGGCGTGTGGCTGCACGACCACGAAGGCCATCGCTACCTCGACGCCATCAGCTCCTGGTGGGTCAACCTGTTCGGCCACAACCACCCGGCGATCCGCGCCGCGCTGATCGATCAGCTGCGCACGCTGGACCACGTGATGCTGGCCGGCTTCACCCACGGGCCGGTGGTGGAACTCTCCGAGCGCCTGGCCGCGCTCACCGGCCTGGGCCACGCCTTCTACGGCAGCGACGGCGCCAGCGCCACCGAGATCGCGCTGAAGATGAGCGCCCACCACTGGCGCAACGCGGGCCGGGCCGAGAAATGCCGGTTCGTCGGCGTGGCCGGGGGCTACCACGGCGAGACTGTGGGTGCGCTGGCGGTGACCGACATTGCGCTGTTCCGCGAGGCCTATGCGCCGCTGGTGCGTCTGGCCACCACCGTGCCCAGCCCCGACGCCCGGCAGGCCGCGCCCGGTGAAACCCCGGCCGACGTGGCCGAGCGGGCCGCCGTCGCCCTGGGCGACTGGCTGGCCGCTCACGCGCACGAAACCGCCGCCGTGATCATCGAGCCGCTGATCCAGTGCGCCGCCGGCATGGCCATGCATCACCCCGTGTACCTGCGGCGCGCGCGCGAACTCTGCGACCGGCACCAGGTGCACCTGGTGCTCGACGAAATCGCGGTCGGCTTCGGCCGCACCGGCACCCTGTTTGCGCACGAGCAGGCGGGCATCCGTCCCGACTTTCTCTGCCTCTCCAAGGGCCTGACCGGCGGCACGCTGCCGCTGTCGGTGGTGCTCACCACCGACACGGTGTACGCCGCGTTCTACGACGACGAGGTGGCGCGCGGCTTCCTGCATTCGCACAGCTACACCGGCAACCCGCTGGCCTGCCGCGCCGCGCTGGCCACGCTGGACCTGTTCGAGCAGACCGACGCGCTGCGCCAGAACCTGGGCACCAGCGAGCGGCTGGCCGCGCAGTTCGCGCCGATCTCCAGCCACCCGCGTGTGCGCCACGCGCGGCGCCAGGGCATGGTCTTCGCGTGGGACGTGGTCAGCAGCCTGCCCGACTTCGGCCGCCGCTTCACCCGCCACGCACTGGCGCAGGGGCTGCTGCTGCGCCCCATCGGCCACACGCTCTACGCCATGCCGCCCTATGTGATCGACGAGGCCGAGGGCGAGCTGCTGGCGCGGGGCGCGCTGGCCGCGCTGCAGGCCACGCTGGCCGAAGAAACCGGCCCGGCGCCGGTGAGCGGGGTGCCTGATGGCGTTTGACGGCTGCTTCGTCACCGGCACCGACACCGGCGTGGGCAAGACCCTGGTGAGCGCCGCGCTGCTGCACGCGCTGGCGCGCCACCACGCCCGCGTGGTCGGCATGAAGCCGATGGCGGCCGGCCTGGTGCAACAGGGCGACGCTTGGGTGGCGGAGGACGCTCTGGCCTTGCGCGCCGCGTCCACCGTGGCCGTGCCACCCGCGCTGGACAACCCGGTGGCGCTGCCCGAGCCGCTCTCGCCCCACCTGGCGGCCGCGCGCGCGGGCCGGCGCGTGGGCGTGGCCGAGCTGGTGGTCGCGCACCGCGAACTGCGCGGCCTGGCCGACGTGGTGCTGGTCGAAGGCTCGGGCGGCTGGCGCGTGCCGCTCAACGACGACGAGACCCTGGCCGACCTGGCGGTGGCGCTGGCCCTGCCGGTGGTGCTGGTGGTGGGCCTGCGGCTGGGTTGCCTGAACCACGCGCTGCTGACGGCCGAGGCCATCCGTGCCGACGGCCTGCGGCTGGCCGGCTGGGTGGCCAACGCCGTGGACCCAGACATGGGCTGCCGCGACGAGAACATTGACACGCTGCGCCAGCGCCTGTCCGCGCCGTTGCTCGGCGTTGTGCCCTGGCAGCCACACCCCCCCGAGGCACGCCAGATCGTGCTGGACCTGCCTGCAACATGGCAATGAACCCTGGCAACGAAAGGATGGACATGAGCTGGCTGAACGAATTCGATCAACGACTGGCCGCGCTGGACGCGCAGTCGCTGCGCCGCGTGCGCCGCGCGGTCACGCCCGAGCCGGAGGCCCGGCTCAACGTGGGCGGCGTGTCGCTGCTGGCCTTCTGCAGCAACGACTACATGGGCCTCGCGCAAGACCCGCTGCTGCGCCAGGCGGTGCACGCCGCGGTGGACCGCTACGGCGTGGGCTCCGGTGCCTCGCCCATGGTCAGCGGCCACAGCGTGGCCAACGCGGCGCTGGAGCGCGAGCTGGCCGAGGCTGTGGGCCTGCCGTGTGCGCTGTATTTCTACGCCGGTTACGCCACCAACGCCAGCACCGTGCCGGCGCTGGTGGGCGAGGGCGACGCGCTGTTCTCCGACGCGCTGAACCACGCCTGCCTGATCGACGGCGCCCGCCTGTCCAAGGCCACGGTGCACCGCTTCCGCCACGCCGATCTGCGGCAGCTCGACACGCTGCTGGCCGCCAGCCCGGCGCGCCGCAAGCTGGTGATCAGCGACGCGGTGTTCAGCATGGACGGCGACGTGGCCGACATCGCCGGCCTGCACGCGCTGTGCGAGCGGCACGACGCGCTGCTGCTGCTGGACGACGCGCACGGCTTCGGCGTGCTGGGGCCGCAGGGCCGTGGCGCGCTGGCCGCCGCCGGCCTCACCGGCGCGGGCGCCTCGCCGCGCGTGATCTACATGGCCACGCTGGGCAAGGCCCTGGGCGTGGCGGGCGCCTTCGTGGCCGGGCCCGAGCGGCTGGTCGAGTGGCTGCTGCAGAAAACCCGCAGCTACACCTACGCCACCGCCGCGCCGGCCCTGCTGGCCGAGGCCGTGCGCGCCGGCCTGCGCTGTGTGCTCGGCGCCGAGGGCGAGCGCCGGCGCCAGCACCTGGCCGCGCTGATCGCGCAGCTGCGCGCCGGTCTGGCGCCGGGCGCACACCCGGCCATCGACGCCGCGGGCTGGACGCTGATGCACTCGGACACCGCCATCCAGCCGCTGGTGATCGGCGACAACACCGCCGCGCTGGACGTGATGGCGCGCCTGCGCGCGCAGGGCCTGTGGGTGCCCGCCATCCGCCCGCCCACCGTGCCGGAGGGCACGGCCCGCCTGCGCATCGCCCTGTCCGCGGCCCATGGCGCCGAGGATGTGCACCGGCTGATCGAGGCCTTGCGGCAGGCAGCCGAAGAGCAACTCTTGGCGCACCGGTGACGCCCGACGGCAGCTCCCCCGCACACAATCCCCGGATGTCTGCTTCTCCTTCCAAAGCCCTGTCCGGTTCCGCCTTCGCGACGCTGCTGCTCATCGCACTGATGATGGGGGCCAACCACGTCGCGGCGCGGCTGGCGTTCGACCACGGCGTCACGGTGTCGACCGCGGTGCTGTTCCGCAGTGCGGTGACGGCCGTGGTGGTCTGGGCGATCGTGCGGGTCGCAGGGGTGCCGGTCCACCTGTCCGGCGGGCAGAAGACGGCGCTGCTCAGGATCGGGCTGCTGATCGGCCTGCAGAGCCTGTGCCTGTATTCGGCGGTGGCGCGCCTGCCGGTGGCGCTGGCGCTGCTGGCCTTCAACACCTATCCCCTGTGGACCGCCATGTGGGCCCGCACGCTCAAGGGCGAACGCATCGAGCCGCGGCTGCTGCGCGCCATGCCGGTGCTGCTGCTGGGCCTGGCGCTGGCGCTGGACGTGGCGGGTGCCGCCTCGGGGCTGGGCGCATCGGCCCACTGGGGCCGCATCGGGGCCGGTGTGGCGTTTGCGCTGACCGCCGCCGCCTCGTTCGGTCTGGCGCTGGTTTTCACCCAGCACGACACCGCCGGCCTCGACGGCCGGGTGCGCACGGCCGCCACCATGGCCCTGGTCGCGGCCTGTGCCCTGGTGGGCGTGGTGGGGCAGGGCGGGCTGTCGCTGCCGGATGCGCCGGCTGGCTGGTGGGGTCTGCTGGGCCTGACGGCGCTGTACGGCACCGCGTTCACCATCATGTTCACCGTGCTGCCCCGCCTGGGCGTGGTGGGCGGTTCGCCGATCATGAATGTCGAGCCGATCTTCGCGCTGGTGCTGGCCTGGGCCGTGCTCGGCCAGTCGGTGGCGCCGGTGCAGGTGATCGGCGGGCTGCTGGTGGTGGCGACGGTGGTGTGGCTCGGCCTGCGCCGGCGCTGACTCAGTCGTCGCTGCGATCGATCGACGCGCTCCAGCGGTCGTTCCAGTCGGCCGCCGGCCGGCGCATGGCGTCCAGGTCGCGGCGGTCCCGCTTGCTCGGGCGTCCCTGCGCGATGGATTCGGCCGGCTCGGGCGCCAGGCGGCGCCGTTCGGCGGTGGCGAGCCGTTGTGCCACCGATTCCGCCGTTTCCTCGTAGAGCAGGGCGGCGGCCGACGCGGGGCCGCGCACGCCGCTGAGCGCGCGCACGTCGACCGTGCGCGTCACCGGCCCGGTGCGCAATTCGATGCGGTCGCCGACGCGGACCTCGCGCGCCGGTTTGGCCGCGGCGCCGTTGACCGACACGCGCCCCTTGTCGATCTCTTCGGCGCTGAGCCCGCGGGTCTTGTAGAAGCGCGCGGCCCACAGCCACTTGTCCAGCCGGACCTTGCCGCTGCCCTGGGTTTCATGGGTCATGGATGACCTCCGTGTCGGGGGATGCCAGTGGCAGGCGGACGGTGACGTCCAGCCCGGTGATCCGGCCGTGGGTTTCGCGGTTCTGCATGTCGATGCTGCCGCCCAGCGACTGCACGATGCCGTGGCAGATCGCCAGCCCCAGCCCCGAACCGGCGCTGCTGGGGCGCGCGCCGTGGTCGGTGGCGAAGGGCTGGAACAGGCGCTCGCGCAGGTGTTCGGAAATGCCCGGGCCGCTGTCGCTGATCGAGAGCGCGGCGGTGCGGCTGTCGCAGGCCATCGCCATCGACAGCCGGGAGTCGGGCGGGCAGTGCTTGATGGCGTTGTGCAGCAGGTTGCGGCAGAGTTCGCGCAACGCCCACTCGTGCGAGCGGACCAGCGCCTTCTGCACGTCCAGCGAAAAATCGAGCCCCCGGTCGGCGATCAGCGGCGCCAGGTCCAGCGCGACCGACCGCACCACCTCGCCCCAGTCGACCACCGGCGCGTCGCGCTCCTGGCGCAGCTGCTCGACCTTGGCCAGCGCCAGCATCTGGTTGGCCAGTTCGGTGGCCCGGTCGACCGTGTGGCCGATCTCTTCGAGCGCCTGCAGCGGCGGCACGTCGCCCCGGCGCGCCGACTGCACCTGGGTCTTGAGCACGGCCAGCGGCGTGCGCAGCTGGTGCGAGGTGTCGCGCACGAAGCGTTTCTGGTGGTCCAGCAGCTGCGACAGGCGCTGCATGTGCTGGTTGGTCGCTTCCAGCAGGGGCAGCACTTCGCGCGGCGCGCTGTCGGTCGGCAGCGGCGACAGGTCGTTCTCGCTGCGCCGGGCCAGCGCCTGGCTGATCGATCGCACCGGGCGCGTGGCGCGCTGCACGACGATCACCACCACCAGCACGATCACCACCACCAGCGCCGCCTGGCGCCACAGCGTGTCGATCAGGATCTGCCGCGCCAGCGTCTGCCGCAGTTCGAGGGTTTCGGCCACCTGGATGGTGGTCATGCCCTGCGCCTTGCTGCTGGCGACCGGCTGCAGCAGCACGGCCATGCGCACCGGCACGCCGCGGTAGTCGTCGTCGTAGAAGTGCACCAGGGCGGCGTAGATCTTCTGGTCGGGCAGGCGGGCCCTGGGCGGCGGCAGGTCGTCGAAGCCCGACACCATCTCGCCGGCAAAACCGCTGACGCGGTAGAAGATGCGGCTGCGGTTGTCGGCCTCGAAGGCTTCCAGTGCCGAATAGAGCAGCGACGAACGCACCTTGGCCTCGGGGCCTTCGCCCACCACCGCGAGCTGTTCGCTCAGCGACTTGGCGGTGGCCAGCAAGGTGCGGTCATAGGCGGTGTCGGCGGCGGCCAGCGCCTGCCGGTAGAGCACCACGGTGTTGATGATCACGAAACCGAACAGCGGCAGCAGGATGCCCAGCAGCAGGGTGCGCCGCAGCGACATCGGCGCGTTCATCGAGCGATCCGACCTGCGCTCACGCCGCCGCCTTGAGCAGGTAACCGAGGCCGCGCAGCGTCACCAGCTGTGCGCCGGTGTGCCCGATCTTCTTGCGCAGCCGGTAGGCCACGACCTCGATCGCCTCGGGCTGCACATGCGCCTCGCCCGGGAACACCAGCTCGAACAGGCGTTCCTTGGTGATCGCCTGCCCGGGTTGCGAGAGCAACGCGCGCAACAGGGCCAGTTCGCGCGGCGCCAGTTCCATCGGAACCCCGTCGTGGTAGACCGCGCCGCTGTCGCGGTCGATCTGCATGCCGCACCAGCCGGCACTGCGCGCGGGCAGGGCGCCGTCGCTGTCGGCCGAGCGGCGCACCAGGGCGCGCACACGGGCTTCGAGCTCATCCAGGTCGAACGGCTTGGGCAGGTAGTCGTCGGCGCCGGTGTTCAGACCGATGATGCGGTCGCCCACGGTGCCGCGCGCGGTCAGGATGATGACCGGCGTCTTCAGGCCTTCGGCCCGCGCATCGCCCAGCACCTGCAGGCCGTCCCGTCCGGGCAGGCTCAGGTCCAGCAGCACCACGTCGGGCACGCTGGCGCGCCACAGGGCGAGGGCCTTGTCGCCGTCGCCGCAGGTCAGCACCTGCATGCCGCGGCGCTCCAGCGTGCGCTGCAGGGTGGCCTGCATGGTGGGGTTGTCTTCGATCAGCAGCAGTTTCATGCTGGGGACATTATCGGCAGGGTGGCGGATTAGGGTTTGTCCGGGGTGGTGCGACAGCCGAATGACAGCGGCCGACAGGAAGATCACCCTCGTCGATCAACCTCCCTCGGAGACAACACATGCGTCGCGATACCTTCATCAAATCCCTGGCCGCGATGGCCGCCGCCGGCGCCCTGCCGAACCTGGCCTGGGCCGCCGGTGCCAACGTCAAGATGATGATTCCCGCCAACCCCGGCGGTGGCTGGGACGGCACGGGCCGCGCCCTGGGCGAGGCCCTGCGCGACGCCAAGGTGGCCGACACCGTGACCTTCGAGAACAAGGGCGGCGCGGCCGGCGCCATCGGCCTGGCCCAGTTCTACAACGCCGCCAAGGGCGACCCGAACGCCATGATGGTGATGGGCGCCGTGATGCTGGGCGGCATCATCACCGGCAAGCCGCCGGTCTCGATCACGCAGGTGACCCCGATCGCCCGCCTGACCACCGAATACAACGTCTTCGTGCTGCCCGCCAGCTCGCCCTTCAACACCATGAAGGACGTGGTCGAGGCCCTGAAGAAGGACCCCGGCAGCATCAAGTGGGGCGGCGGTTCGCGCGGCTCCACCGAACACATCGCAGCCTCGCAGATCGCACAGGCCGTGGGCGTGCCCGCCGCCAAGATCAACTATGTGCCCTTCCGTGGGGGCGGTGAGGCCGTCGCCGCCATCCTGGGCGGCAACGTGACCGTCGGTGGCTCCGGCTACAGCGAGTTCCAGCAGTACATCGAGAGCGGCAAGATGAAGGCGATCGCCGTCACCTCGCCGACCCGCGTCAAGGGCATGGACAAGATCCCGACGCTCAAGGAGCAGGGCATCGACGTCGAGATCGGCAACTGGCGCGGTGTCTACGGCGCCGCCGGCATCACCCCCGAGCAACGTGCCGCCCTGACCGACATGATCGTCAAGGCCACCAAGAGCAAGGCCTGGCAGGACGCGCTGGAAAAGAACAACTGGACGCCCGCACTGCTGACCGGCAAGGCCTTCGACGAGTTCGTGGACAAGGACTTCTCCGCCCTGCGCGCGACCATGGTCCGCGCCGGCATGGTGTAAACGGCCCACAGAGCCGGCCCCACACAGCGGCCGCGGCGTTCGCGTCGCGGCTTTTTTGTTCCTGCGAGGAGTTGCAAACATGTCCACCGAATCCCTGGACGCGTCCGGAACGCGCCCCGATCACCGACCCGGCCAGCTGGCGATGGGCGTGGCCGCCATCGTGCTGTCCGCCGTGCTTGCCTATGGCGCGGCCAACATCCCGTCCGACGCCGGCTACGCGGGCGTCGGCCCCGATTTCCTGCCCTGGATCGTGTCGGCCGTCATGGCGATCTGCGGCGTGATGCTGATCTGGGAAGTGCGCACCGGCGGCTACCGCAACATGGAAGAGCCCTCGGGCGCGGCCCGCGGCGACTGGCATGCCCTGGCCTGGGTGGCGGCCGGCATCCTGGGCAATGCGGCCCTGATCACGACCATCGGCTTCATCCTCAGCTGCGCGCTGTGTTACCTGCTGGCGGTGCGCGGCCTGCGCATCAGCGAAGGCAAGCCCGGTGGCGACACCATGCAGCTGGTGCGCGACGCGGTGGTGGGCATGCTGATCTCGGCGCCGACCTACTGGCTGTTCACCAAGTTCCTGGCGGTGAACCTGCCGGGCCTGACCAGCGGCGGCTGGATCTGATCGGGGAAACACCATGCTTGAACTCTGGAACCATCTGCTGGGCGGTTTTGCCACCGCCGGTACCCCCATCAACCTGCTGTGGGCGCTGGCCGGCTGCGCGCTGGGCACCGCCATCGGCGTGCTGCCCGGCCTGGGCCCGGCGGTCACGGTGGCCATGCTGCTGCCGATCACCGGACAGGTCGAGGCGACCGCCTCGATGATCTTCTTCGCCGGCATCTACTACGGCGCCATGTACGGCGGCTCGACCACCTCCATCCTGCTCAACACCCCGGGCGAGACCGGCACCATGGTGACCGCGCTCGAAGGCTTCAAGATGGCCAAGAATGGCCGCGCCGGAGCGGCCCTGGCCACCTCGGCCATCGGCTCCTTCGTCGCCGGCACGGTCGCGACCGTGCTGGTCACGCTGTTCGCGCCCTTCCTGGCCGAGTTCGCGGTCAAGCTCGGCCCGCCCGAGTATTTCTGCCTGATGCTGCTGGCCTTCACCACCGTGAGCGCGGTGCTGGGTCAGAGCACGCTGCGCGGCATCACGGCGCTGTTCATCGGCCTGGCCATGGGCCTGGTCGGCATGGACCAGATCACCGGCCAGGTGCGCTACACCGGTGGCGTCATCGAACTGATGGACGGCATCGAGGTGGTGCTGGTCGCGGTGGGTCTGTTCGCGGTCAACGAGACGCTCTACAACGCGCTCTACGAAGGCAAGGCCGACGCCACGATGAACAAGATGAACAAGGCGCACATGACCAAGGCCGAGTGGAAGCGTTCGTGGCCGGCCTGGATCCGCGGCACCATCATCGGCTTCCCGTTCGGCACCATCCCGGCCGGCGGCTCCGAGATCCCGACCTTCCTGAGCTACGCGACCGAGCGCAAGCTGGCCAGCCCCGAGCACAAGAAGGAATTCGGTACCGTGGGCGCCATCGAAGGCGTGGCCGGCCCCGAAGCCGCCAACAACGCCGCCGTGACCGCGACCCTGGTGCCGCTGCTGACGCTGGGCATCCCGACCTCGGTGACCGCCGCCATCCTGCTGTCGGCCCTGCAGAACTACGGCATCAACGCCGGCCCGCAGCTGTTCACGACTTCGTCGGCCCTGGTCTGGGCGCTGATCGCCTCGCTCTACATCGGCAACGTCATGCTGCTGGTGCTCAACCTGCCGATGGTGGGCCTGTGGGTCAAGCTGCTGAAGATCCCCAAGGCGCCGCTGTACGCCGGCATCCTGATCTTCGCGACCGTGGGTGTGTATGGCATGCGCCAGAGCTCGTTCGACCTGTTCCTGATGTTCGGTCTGGCGCTGGTGGGCGTGGCGATGCGCCGCTTCGACTTCCCGACCGCGCCGGTGATCGTCGGCCTGATCCTGGGCCCGCTGGCCGAGGCGCAGTTCCGCAACGCCATGTCGATCGGCGAGGGCAGCTTCACCGTGTTCTTCCAGCGCCCGATGTCGGCCACCCTGCTGGTGATCGTGCTGCTGGTGCTGGTGACGCCGCGTTTGCTGGCCTGGCACCGGAAGAACTAGAGCCCCCACGCTCCGCTGCTGCTGTGCGGGTCGCTGCCCCCCGAGGGGGCTGGGCCTGCCTTGGGGCGGCCCGGCGGCTGGCCCGTCGGCCCCCAAGCTTCGCCGCCCTGAGCGGCGCCTGAAAGCCGGACGAAGATTTCGTCCGGCTTTCGCGTTTCTCTAAGGTTTCCTCTATGCAGCCGGGCAGGGCCGCCGGGCATGATCGTTGGCATGAAAGTGCTGATGGTGGAAGACGATCTGGCGCTGGGGGACGCACTGGGCCGGGTGCTCCAGGCCCGGGGTTTCGAGGTCACGCGCTGCGCCGATGGCAGCGAGGCGCTGGCCATGTTCCGGCGCCGCAGCCACGACGTGGTGCTGCTGGACCTGAGCCTGCCGGGGCTGGACGGCATGGAGGTGCTGCGGCTGATGCGCGATGGCGGCTCCAGCGTGCCGGTGCTGGTGATGACGGCGCGCAGCGCGGTGCAGGACCGCGTGCTGGGCCTCAACGAAGGCGCCGACGACTACCTGACCAAACCCTTTGACATCGAGGAACTCGCGGCACGCCTGAAGGCGCTGGTGCGCCGCAGCCACGGTGCGCAGGAGCTGCGCTGCGCGCTGCTGCGGGTCGACGGTCAGACCGGCGCGGTGTTTCGCGGCGCGGCGCCGCTGGACGTGTCGACCCGCGAGCTGGCGCTGCTCAAGACCCTGCTGGCGCGCCCCGGGCAGGCGATCGGCAAGGAGGAGCTGCACCGCGCGGTGTTCGGCGACGAGCCGGTCGGCGCCGACGCGATCGAGGTGCTGGTGCACCGGCTGCGCAAGCGCATCCAGGGCTCCGGCGCGCAGCTGGTGACGCTGCGGGGTGTCGGTTACCTGATGATCGACGAGGCCATCACCGAAGGGCCGGTCGCGGCCTGAAGAGCGCATGGTGTCGTCCGCGCCCCCCACACTCCCGGGTACCACCGGCGAAACGGCGCCAGTGGCTCCGCTGCGGCCCTGGTCGATCACGCTGCGGCTGGTGTTGTGCCTGGCCCTGTGTCTGCTGCTGGCCGAGCTGTTGCTGCAGGCGCTGCTGCCGGAGCTGGTGGCGGCTCCGGTGTGGGGTGGTCTGGCGCGGCTGCTCGCGGTGTTGCCGCTGTTTGCCTGGTGCGCGCGGCGTGCGCTGGCACCCCTGCGCGGGCTGGAAGACGCCTTGCGCGGCGGCGCCGCGCATGAAACCCCGCAGCCGGTGCCGGCCGAACTGCAGCCCCTGTCCGACGCGGTCCACGGCATGCTGGCGCGGCAACGCGAGGCCACCGAACAGCAGCGCCGCTTCCTGGCGGACGCTTCGCACCAGCTGCGCACGCCGTTCGCGGTGCTGCGCACCCAGCTGCAAGGCACGATGTCGGGCCAGCTGGAGGTGAAGGACACCCTGCCCAAGATGCTGGCCACGGTCGACCGCTCCAGCGAACTGGTGCGGCAACTGCTGTCGCTGGCCAAGGTCGAGCAGCTGGTGGCGCAGGGACACTGGACCGAGGTGGATCTCGAAACCGTGGCGCGCGACGTCTGTCTGGAGTTCGGCCCCTTGCTGGCGCGCAAGCGGCTGGACTTTTCCTTCGAGGCGGTGCCGGTGCGGTTGACCACCGATCCCTGGCTGCTGGGCGAGCTGCTGCGCAACCTGATGTCCAACGCGATCCACCACGCACCGCGCGGCTCGGCCCTGGGCATGGTGGTGCGGGTGCTGCCGGACCAGGCCGAACTGCTCGTCTGGGACAACGGCGGCGGCATCGATGCGGCGGTGATGGACCGCCTGTTCGAGCCGTTCCAGTCGGCCGCGGGCGGCACCGGCATCGGCCTGGGGCTGTCGATCTGCCGCCAGATCGCGGAGTCGATGCGGGCGCAGGTGCAGCTGTTCAACCGGGTGCAGGACGACCGCGTGGTCGGCGTCGATGCCGTGGTGCGCTGGGACCTGGCGCCCTCGTCAGCAAGGGCAATCGCCACCGGGAGACCACATGCCTGACGCGGTCCGTCTCGACGCGGTGGAGAAGACCTTCGCCGACGGCACGCGCGCGCTGCGCGGCGTGCAGCTGCGGTTTGCGCGGCGCCAGCTGACCACGCTGCTGGGGCCTTCCGGCTGCGGCAAGTCGACGCTGCTGCGCATCCTGGCGGGGCTGGAGCAGCCCAGCGCCGGCCGGGTGTTCATCGGCGAGCGCGACCTGACCGGCACTGGTCCGGAGCAGCGGCCGATCAGCATGGTGTTCCAGAGCTATGCGCTGTTCCCGCACCTGGACGTGCAGGGCAATGTGGGTTACGGCCTCGGGCTGGACAGTCACGCGGCGGCGCGCGATGAACGGGTGCAGGCGGCGCTCTCGCAGGTGGGGCTGGCGGGACTGGCCGGCCGCAGCACGGCGGCGCTCTCGGGCGGGCAGCAGCAACGCGTGGCGCTGGCGCGGGCGCTGGCGCTGGCGCCCGAGGTGCTGCTGCTGGACGAGCCGCTGTCCAACCTGGACGCCGGCTTGCGGCGCCAGATCCGCGAAGAGATCCGCGGCCTGCAGCAGTCGCTGGGGCTCACGGTGATCTACGTGACCCACGACCAGAACGAGGCCATGGCGGTCAGCGACCGCATCGTGGTGCTGCGCGACGGGCAGGTACAGCAGGTCGGCAGCCCGCGCGAGATCTACGAGCGGCCGAGCTCCGAATTCGTGGCCGGTTTCATGGGCGATGCCGCCGTGTTCGACGCCGAGGCCGACGGGCAGGGCCGTCTGCGGCTGGGTCCGCTGACGGTGGCGACCGGCCTGGCCCGGCGCCGGGGCGCGACCCGTGTCGTGGTGCGGCCCGAGGCCTGGCGGCTGGCGCCGGCCAGCGGCCAGGGCCTGGCCGGCCGCATCGCGTCGCATGCCTACGAAGGCCGCCTCTCGCACTACCGGGTGCACACCGCGCTCGGCCTGCTGCAGGTGCACCGCCACCACGAGCGACAGACGCTGCAGGTCGGCGCACCAGTCAGCGTCTTTCTCGACGGTCCCGGAGTCAGCGTGCTGCTGGCCGGCGCCAGCGCGATGCCGGAAGGCCCCTGAGATCTCGACCGTCCACCAACGAATCCCGTTCCCGAACCCGTGTCCCTCCAAGGAGAAAACCGATGAAAAAGAACCTCTGGCTCGCCGCTCCCTTCCTGCTGCTGCCCTCGCTGTCCGCGCAGGCGCAGAGCAGCGAGTTCAACCTGATCTGCTCGGCCCAGGCGGCGTGGTGCAACATGCTCGCAGTCACCTTCGAGAAGAGCCAGGGTGTGAAGGTCAACATGACGCTCAAGGGCTCGGGCGAGGCGATCGCGCAGATCATGGCCGAGCGCGCCAACCCCAAGACCGACCTCTGGTTCGGCGGCACCGGCGATCCGCACCTGCAGGCGGCCGAGCAGGGCCTGACGCTGGAATACAAGTCGCCGACGCTGCCGAAGCTGCACGACTGGGCGCAGAAGCAGGCCGCGCAGTCGGGCTACCGCACGGTCGGCATCTACTCCGGCCCGCTGGGCTTTGGCTACAACACCGAGCTGCTGGCCAAGAAGAAGCTGGCCGTGCCCAAGACCTGGGCCGACCTGCTCAAGCCGGAATACAAAGGCGAGATCCAGTCGGCCAATCCGTCGTCCAGCGGCACGGCCTACACCATGATCGCGACGCTGGTGCAGCTGATGGGCGAAGACAAGGCCTTCGACTACCTCAAGAAGCTGCACGGCAACATCGCCACCTACACCCGCTCGGGCACCGGCCCGATCAAGGCGGTGGCGCGCGGCGAGTCCACCATCTCCATCAGCTTCGTGCACGACGGCCCCGGCGAGAAGGCGCAAGGCTTCCCGCTGGAGACGGTCACGCCCACCGACGGCACCGGCGCCGAGATCGGCTCGATGTCGATCATCAAGGGCGCACGCAACGTCGAGGCGGCCAAGAAGTTCTACGAATGGGTGCTCACGCCGTCGGCCCAGGCGCTCGGCGCGGCCACGCTGCAGTTCCAGCTGCCGTCGAACAAGGAGACCAAGGTCGACCCGCGCGTGCCCGACTTCCGCAAGATCAAGATGATCGACTACGACTACGCCAAGTACGGGCAGACGGCCGAGCGCAAGCGCCTGATCCAGCGCTGGGAAAAAGACGTCAACAGCCTGCCGCGCTGATCGCCCAAACCTCCGGGACTCCCCATGAACTCCTTGACCTCGCGGTCCGGGCGGTCGATTGCCGCCTGGACCTTGCTGGGGCTGGCGGCGTACGCGCTGCTGCCCTGGTACTTTCTTCAACAGCAGTCGCTCTGGGCCGCGCTGCCCGCGGTCTGGGGCGGTGACGCCACGGCCAGCGGCGTGGTGCAGGCGGCGCTGCACGGGCGGCCCTGGCTCTGGACCGGGCTGGCGGGTCTGCTGATCGCCGGCGCCGGCCTGCTGCTGCCCGTGGGGCGGGCGCAGGGCGGGGTGCTGGTGGGCGGCGCCTTGCTGGGCCTGGCCGGTCTGCTGGTGAGCGGCTTCGCCATCGGCGCGCCGGGCTGGAGCTTCCAGACCCTGGAGGCCTGGTTCGGTCCGCTGGAGCACGGCCAGTTCGGCATGGGCTGGGGCGGCTTCATCGCCATCGCCTGTCTGGTGATGCTGCTCGGCGCGGGGGTGGCGCGGCTGGGGTTCTTCCGCAGCGACGTGTTCATCGCCGGGGCGGTGGTCGGCTGCGTGAGCCTGCTGGCGCTGTTCGTGGTCTACCCGGTGTTGCGTTCGCTGTCGTCCGGCCTGTACGACGACATGGGCCTGTGGTCGCCCGGCTCCCTGGTCGAGCGGTTGGCGACCTCGCGCATCTGGGGCCTGGGCTGCGTCACAAGTGGGGCCCATTGCGGCGTCGCCTGGAACACCCTGTTCCTGGCGCTGCTGACGGCGGGCGGCACGACGGTGATGGGCACGCTGATGGCGCTGTGGGCCGAGCGCGGCGGCACACGGTTGCAGAAGCCGCTGAACGTGCTGGCGATGCTGCCGATCATCACGCCGCCGTTCGTGGTCGGGCTGGGCCTGATCCTGCTGTTTGGTCGCGCGGGCCTCTACAACCAGTTCATGGAATGGGCCTTCGGCGTGGCGCCCTCGCGCTGGTTCTACGGCGTGTTCGGTGTCTGGCTGGCACAGATGTTTGCCTTCACGCCGATCGCCTTCATGATCATGCGCGGTGTGGTGCAGGGCGTGAGCCCGTCGCTGGAAGAGGCGGCGCAGACGCTGCGCGCCGACCGCCTGCGCACCTTCCTGACGGTGACGCTGCCGCTGCTCAAGCCGGGCCTGGCGAACGCCTTCCTGGTCGGCTTCATCGAGAGCATGGCCGACTTCGGCAACCCGATCATCCTCGGCGGTTCGTACGCCGTGCTGTCGACCGACATCTTCTTCGCCATCGTCGGTGCCGCGCTGGACCCGGGCATGGCGGCGGCGCTGGCGCTGGTGCTGACCTTCTTCGCGCTGGCGGTGTTCTTCCTGCAGCGCGCGCTGCTGGGCCGCACCAGCTTCACCACCGTCACCGGCAAGGGCGACGCGGGCCTGCCGATGCCGCTGCCCGATGCGGTGCGGCGCCTGTGTTTCGGTGTCGCCGGGCCGTGGCTGGTGTTCACCGTGGTGGTCTACCTGTTCGCGTTTGTGGGCGGCTTCGTGAAGACCTGGGGCCGCGACTACACGATCACGCTGGACCACTTCCGCGGTGCCTTCGACCTGCAGTGGGGCGAGCACGGCCTGGTCTGGGCCGGCACAGCCTGGAACTCGCTGTTCACCACCGCCTCGCTGGCGGCGATGGCCGCGCCGGTCTGCGCCTTCCTGGGCCTGCTGATCGCCTGGCTGCTGGCGCGCACCGAGTTCCGCGGCAAGGCGGGCTTCGAGTTCGCGGCGCTGCTGACCTTTGCGATCCCCGGCACGGTGCTGGGCGTGAGCTACATCCTGGCCTTCAACGTGCCGCCGGTCGAGCTGACCGGCACCGGTCTGATCATCGTGCTGTGCTTCGTGTTCCGCAACCTGCCGGTGGGCGTGCGCGCCGGCACGGCGGCGTTCAAGCAGCTGGACCGTTCGCTCGACGAGGCCTCGTTCATGCTGCGCGCCGGCACGCTGACCACGCTGCGCCGCGTCGTGCTGCCGCTGCTCAAGCCGGCGCTGACGGCGGCGCTGATCTACAGCTTCGTGCGCTCCATGACCACGGTCTCGGCCGTGATCTTTCTGGTCTCGGCCAAGTACGAACTGGCCACGACCTACATCATCGGGCGCGTGGGCAACGGGGAGTACGGGCTCGCGCTCGCCTACTGCACCGTGCTCATCGTCTTCATGTCCCTCATCACCGCGCTGGTGCAGCGCCTGGTCGGTGAGCGGCAACTCGGCCGCCGCGCGGGCGGCCACTGATTCCGGAGAAACAGGCATGACCACACACGGCATTCAATTCCGCCAGGTGACCAAGCGCTACGGCGGCGCGGGCGCGCCCCTGGTCGTCAAGGGCATCGACTTCACCGTGCCCAAGGGCACGCTGACCACCATCCTCGGCCCCTCGGGCTGCGGCAAGACCACGACGCTGCGCATGATCGCGGGGCTGGAGTCGCCCAGCGGCGGCCAGATCCTGGTCGACGGCCGCGACGTGACCTCGCTCGGCCCCAGCGAACGCAACGTCAGCATGGTGTTCCAGAGCTACGCGCTGTTTCCGCACATGACGGTGCTCGACAACGTCGGCTACGGCCTGAGCGTGAGCGGCCTGCCCAAGGCGGAGATCGCCGAGCGGGCGATGGCGGCGATGGCGACCGTGGGCCTGGTCGGCATGGACGCGCGCCTGCCCAGCGAGCTCTCGGGCGGGCAGCAGCAGCGCGTGGCGCTGGCGCGGGCGCTGGTGATCGAACCGGCGGTGCTGCTGTTCGACGAGCCGCTGTCCAACCTCGACGCCCGGCTGCGCCGCAGCATGCGCGAGGAGATCCGCAGCCTGCAGCAGCGCCTCGGCCTGACCGTGGCCTACGTGACGCACGACCAGAGCGAGGCGCTGGCGGTGAGCGACCAGATCATCGTGATGGACGCGGGCCAGATCGCCCAGGCCGGCGCGCCGCAGGACCTGTACGAACGGCCGGCGACCGCCTTCGTGGCCGGCTTCATGGGCGAGGCCATTCTGTTCGACGGCGTGAGCGAAGGCGACGGCTCGGTGCGCGTCGGCCCGATCCGCCTGCGGCCGCGCCAGTCTTTGCCGCCCGGGCCGGTCAAGGCCGCGATCCGGCCCGAAGCCTGGTCCATCGGCGCGCGGGAAGCCGGCGGGCTGGGCGGTGCGCTGCTCAAGCAGGCCTACCTCGGCGCCTTCCAGGAACTGACGGTGCAGACCGAACTCGGCCCGATCTTCGTGGTCAGCCCGCAGGTGGACCGCGAATGGCAGCTGGGCGAAGAGCTGGGGTTGACGCTCAAGGACCACGGCGTGACGGTGGTGGCCGCATGAAACAAAACGTGGTGGTGTTCGACCTCGGCGGGGTCGTGTTCAACTGGCAGCCGACCGTGCTGCTGCGGCAGGTCTTGCCCGCGCGCGCGGTCGACGAGGCCAGCGCCCAGCACTGGGTGCGCGAGATTTTTCAGGCCTTCGATCCGGACGGCATCTGGTCGCAGTTCGACCTGGGCCATGTCACGCCGGAGGAACTGGCCATGCGGGTGGCGCGGCGCACCGGGCTGGCGGTGGACGAGGTGGCGGCGGTGATCGATGGCCTCGCGCCGCACATGCGCGTCAAGGACGACACGGTGGCGCTGATCCACGAGCTCAAGGCCGCGGGTCACCGCCTGGTCTACCTCTCGAACATGCCCCACGGCCTGTCGCACTGGATCGAGGACGACCACCCGTTCGCCGACTGGTTCGAGGACGGCATTTTTTCCGCCCGCGTGGCGCTGATCAAGCCCGACCCGGCGATCTTCCGGCTCACGGTGGAGCGGCTGGGCGTGCGCGACCCGGCGCCGGTGTTCATCGACGACGCCCAGCGCAACATCGATGCGGCCCACGCGCTCGGCTGGCGCGGCGTGCGGTTCGAGACGGCGGGGCACGTGCGGGCGCAGCTGGTGAATTCGGGTCTGTTGCCCGTCTGACCGATCGAACGGCTGCCGACGCTCCCCGGAGCGAGATGCCTAAATCCAGGATGCGGTGGAACCGGCTTCGCCGGGCCACTCGCATCGCCCCCTCGGGGGGTGACGCGAAGCGGCGCGGGGGGGCTCTATCATTCCCTCATGACTCCCGACACCCGCCTCCCGCGCGACGCCCAGAGCATCCTGGAACTGGCCGCACGCTCGATGTTCGACCTGTTCGCGAATGCCAGCGAGGGCATGCTGCTGGTGGACCGGGCAGGGCGGGTGGTGTGGATCAACGACCAGTACCGCCGCTTCCTGCCGGCGCTGGGCTTCGAGCGCGAGGAGGACTTCGTCGGGCATCCGGTGTCGAACGTGGTGCAGAACACGCAGATGCACCAGGTGCTGGAGACCGGCAAGCCGATCCTGATCGACCTGCTGACCAACAAGGCCGGCACCTTTGTGGTCAGCCGCATCCCGCTGCGCGACGAGGCGGGCGGCGTGATCGGCGTGCTGGGCATCGTGCTGTTCGACCACCCCGAGACCACGCTGCAGCCGCTGATCGCCAAGTTCGCGCGGCTGGAGCAGGACCTGAACGAGGCCCGGCGCGAGCTCGCCAGCCAGCGCCGCGCCAAGTACACCTTCGCCAGCTTCGTCGGCACCAGCGCGGCCGCGCAGGAGGTCAAGCGCCAGGCTCGCCGTGCCGCCCAGTCGGCCAGCCCGGTGCTGCTGCTGGGCGAGACCGGCACCGGCAAGGAGCTGCTGGCGCACGCGATCCACGCGGCTTCGCCGCGCGCCGGCCGGGCCTTCGTGGGTGTGAACATGGCGGCCGTGCCCGAGGCGCTGCTCGAAGCCGAGTTCTTCGGTGTCGCGCCCGGCGCCTACACCGGGGCCGACAAGAAAGGCCGCGACGGCAAGTTCAAACTGGCCGATGGCGGCACGCTGTTCCTCGACGAGCTGGGCGACATGCCGATGGCCGTGCAGGTCAAGCTGCTGCGCGCGTTGCAGGAGGGCGAGATCGAGCCGCTGGGCTCCAACCAGCTGCTGCGCTGCGACGTGCGCGTGGTGGCCGCGACCTCGCGCGACCTGGCGCAGCTGGTGCGCAACGGCCAGTTCCGCGAAGACCTGTACTACCGCCTCAACGTGCTGCCGATCCGCGTGCCGCCGTTGCGCGAGCGGCGCGACGACCTGCCGCTGCTGGTCGAGGCCTTGTGTGAAGACATCGCGACGCGTGGCGCCACCGCCCACCTGGACCTGGAACCTGCCGCGCTGGCGCTGCTGGCGGCCCAGCCCTGGCGCGGCAACATCCGCGAGTTGCGCAACGTGCTGGAGCAGCTGGCGCTGCGCAGCGACTCGCCGCAGATCGGCGCGGCCCAGGTCGAGCAGGTGCTGCGCGACGCGGGACAGGGGCGCATCGAACCCGCGGTGACCGTCCCGGCCGCCGTGCCGGTGGTGGCGGCCGACGACGACCTGCGGCCGCTGCCGTTGCGCATCGCCGAGCTGGAACGCAGCGCCATCGCGGCGGCTTTGAAGCGCACCGGCGGCAACCGGGCGGCGGCGGCCCGGTTGCTTGGCATCTCGCGCGCGAGCCTGTACGACAAGCTCGGTGAGGTGTCTGAAATTCAGACGATCGTCTGAATTTCAGACACAAATTCTGGCCTGAAGTTGTCTGAATTTCAGACGATGTCCGGAGGGTGATCCGCCAAGTCCTTGATTCACAAGGACTTCACCCGCTGGCACGCTCCCTGCAATGTGGCCCCGAAGGCACCGCCCCGGTGACCCGACCACACAGGAGACAAGACATGTTCCAGACCACGCGCCGCGTTGCGGTGATGGCCCTTGCCTGCACGGCTTCGCTGGGTTTTGCCCAGGCCAACAAGGGCGAAATCCGCATCGCCCACATCTACAGCAAGACCGGTCCGCTGGAGGCTTACGCCAAGCAGACCCAGACCGGGCTCATGATGGGTCTGAACTACGCCACCAACGGCACCATGATGGTGGCGGGCAAGAAGATCGTGGTCATCGAGAAGGACGACCAGGGCAAGCCGGACATCGGCAAGAGCCTGCTCGCCACCGCCTATGCCGACGACAAGGTGGACCTGGCCATCGGCCCCACCGCCTCGCCCGTCGCGCTGGCCATGCTGCCGGTCGCGCAGGAATACCAGAAGATCCTGCTGGTCGAGCCCGCCGTGGCCGACTCGATCACCGGCGACAAGTGGAACAAGTACATCTTCCGCACCGGCCGCAACAGCAGCCAGGACGCTGCCGCCAACGCCGCGGCGCTGGACCAGCCGGGCAACGTGATCGCCATGCTGGCCAATGACAACGCCTTCGGCCGCGACGGCGTGAAGGCCTCCAAGGACTTCATCAAGAAGGCCAAGATCGTCCACGAGGAATACCTGCCCGTGGGCACGACCGACTTCACCGCCGGCCTGCTGCGCATCGTCGACAAGCTCAAGGACCAGCCCGGCAAGAAGTACATCTCGGTCGGCTGGTCGGGTGCGCCCACGCCGTTCCCCAAGATCGCCGAGATGGAGCTGGAAAAGCGCTACGGCATCAAGCTGGCCACCGGCGGCAACATCCTGCCGGCCATGGTCGCGTACAAGAACTTCCCGGGCATGGAAGGCGCGCTGTACTACTACTTCGGCATCCCCAAGAACCCGGTGAACGAAGCGCTGGTGGCCCAGCACTACAAGGAGTTCAAGACCCCGCCGGACTTCTTCACCGCCGGCGGCTTCAGCGCCGCGATGGCCGTGGTGACCGCGCTCAAGAAGACCAACGGCGACACCAAGACCGACACGCTGATCAAGACCATGGAAGGCATGAGTTTTGAGACGCCCAAGGGCACGATGACCTTCCGCAAGGAAGACCACCAGGCCATGCAGAGCATGTACCACTTCAAGATCAAGGTGGACCCGGCGTTCGCATGGGGCGTGCCGGAACTGGTGCGCGAAATCAAGCCGTCCGAACTCGACATTCCCATCCGCAACAAGCGCTGAGTTCGTCGCGGGGGGCACCGCGCTCCCCGCCTTTCGCTGGTGCCGCCATTCCTGAAACGACCCCCCGCGCTGCGAGGGGGCAGGGTGGTGCGTGTTCGAAACCCCGATGTGCGGAGGTGTTCCCATGCGACAGCCCTTGGTGGATTTCCTTTGGAATGCAGGTAGCGGCCTTCGCCGCACCCTGCTGGCGTTGGCTCTGGGTGCGCCGGTGGCGTTCAACGCGGCGGCGGCGGTGCAGGCCCTGCCGCAACTGAACATCGATGGCACGCAGACCACGGTGTCCGGTGTTTCGTCGGGCGGCTACATGGCGGTGCAGCTGCACGTGGCCTATTCGGCGACGTTCCGCAAGGGCGTGGGCGTGGTGGCGGCAGGCCCGTTCTACTGTGCCGAAGGCTCGGTCACCTATGCCACAGGCCGCTGCATGACCCACAGCACCAGCATTCCGGTCGGCTCGCTGGTGTCGACCACCAACAGCTGGGCGACCAGCGGGGCCGTGGATCCCACGGCCAACCTGGCCAACAGCAAGGTCTACCTGTTCTCGGGCACCTCGGACTCTGTCGTGAAGACCGCCGTGGTGGACGACCTGAAGACCTACTACGGCAACTACGTGCCGGTCGCCAACATCGCTTACCAGAAGAACCTGCCGGCCGAACACGCCTGGCTCACCGACGACTACGGCAGTGCTTGCGCGACCAAGGCCGAGCCCTACATCAACGACTGCGACTTCGACCAGGCGGGCGCGATGCTCCAGCACCTCTACGGCACCCTGAATCCGCGCAACAACGGCGTGCTGGGCGGAACCTTCGTCGAGTTCGACCAGACCGGGTTCACCACCGGTCATGCCATGGGCACCACGGGTTGGGCCTATGTGCCGCAAGCCTGCCAGGCCGGCGCCACCTGCCGCCTGCACGTGGCACTGCATGGCTGCAAGCAGAACGTGGCCACCATCGGGCAGCAGTACGTGCGCAACACCGGCCTCAACCGCTGGGCCGACACCAACCAGATCGTGGTCCTCTATCCGCAGACCGGCACGACAGCCACCAATGCCTGCTGGGACTGGTGGGGCTACGACAGCGCCGACTACGCCAAGAAGTCCGGTCCGCAGATGAAGGCGGTCAAGGCCATGGTGGACCAGATCGGCAGCGGCGTGTCCAGTGGCAGCCTGCCGCCCACCACCTCGGTCGGTGCTGGCAATGCCACCGCCTCGACCATGAAGATCACCTGGCCCGCGGTGTCGGGTGCCAGCGGCTACCACGTGTACCGCAACGGCGCACGGGCCACGGCGTCGCCCGTCACTGCGGCTTCCTTCACCGACGCCGGGCTCAACCCCGGCACCAGCTACCGCTGGTCGGTGAAGACGGTCGACGCGAGCGGGAAAGAGAGCGGGTTCTCGCCCGTCGCGACCGCCAGCACCACCGGTTTCACGCCGGTGTGCCACACCGCCGACAACGTCAGCCACGTGGCCTGGGGTCGGGCGTATGTGCTCTGGGGCTACGACTACGCCTACGGGTCGAACCAGGGCATGGGGCTCTACAACGTGCTGATCAACACCACCCTGCGCCAGACCGGCGCGGGCTATTACGCCCCGGGCACGTGCTACTGAGCTGCCCGGAAGACAACCTGACACAGGCATCCATGATTTCACTCAAGACCACCGACCTGACCGTGCGGTTCGGCGGGCACTACGCGGTCAACGGGGTCAGCTGCGCGTTCGAGTCGGGCACGCTGACCTCGATCGTCGGCCCCAACGGCGCCGGCAAGACCACCTACTTCAACCTCATTTCGGGACAGATCAAGGCCACCTCCGGCAGGGTCCAGCTGCAAGGCCAGGACATTACCGACGACGGCGCTGCCGCCCGGGCGCGCGCCGGCCTGGGTCGCGCCTTCCAGCTGACCAACCTGTTCCCCAACCTGACCGTGCGCGAGAACGTGCGGCTGGCGGTGCAGGCGAGGGCGGGCGCCGGCCTGAACCTCTGGAAGATCTGGAGCGACCGCAAGGACCTGGTGGTGCGCGCCGACGAGGTGCTGGAAGCCGTGGCGCTGGCCGACAAGGGCGACCAGCTCGCGGCCAGCCTGCCGCACGGCGACCAGCGCAAGCTCGAGGTGGGCATCCTGATGGCGCTGGAGCCGCAGGTGTTCATGTTCGACGAGCCCACCGCCGGCATGAGCGTGGACGAAGTGCCGGTGATCCTGAACCTGATCCGCCAGCTCAAGGCCGACCGGACCAAGACCATCCTGCTGGTCGAACACAAGATGGACGTGGTGCGCGAACTCTCGGACCGCATCATCGTGCTGCACAACGGCGAGCTTGTCGCCGACGGCGACCCCGCGACCGTGATCGCTTCGCCGGTGGTGCAGCAGGCCTACCTCGGCATCAACCCGGAAGAAAAAGAAGAGGCCGCGGCATGAGCGAAGCACTGCTGAAGCTTGAAGGCGTACACACCCACATCGGCGCGTACCACATCCTCCACGGCGTCGACCTGGTCGTGCCCAAGGGACAACTCACCATGCTGCTGGGCCGCAACGGCGCGGGCAAGACCACGACACTGCGGACCATCATGGGCCTGTGGCATGCCAGCCAGGGCCGCGTCACGCTGGCCGGGCAGGACATCACTGCGCGCCAGACGCCCGAGATCGCCACCAGCGGGGTGGCCTACGTGCCCGAGAGCATGGGCATCTTTTCCGACCTGTCGGTGCGCGAGAACATGCTGCTGGCCGCGCGCGGCGCGCGCACGCTGGACGACATCGACACCACGCGGCTCGAATGGATCTTCGGCCTGTTCCCGGCCATGAAGAAGTTCTGGAACCACCCGGCCGGCAAGCTCAGCGGCGGGCAGAAACAGATGCTGGCCGTCTCGCGCGCCATCGTCGAGCCGCGCCAGCTGCTGCTGATCGACGAGCCCAGCAAGGGCCTGGCGCCCGCGATCATCCAGAACATGATCGAGGCCTTCCGCCAGCTCAAGGCGGCGCAGACCACGATCCTGCTGGTCGAGCAGAACTTCAACTTCGCCAAACAGCTTGGCGACAGCGTGGCCGTGATGGACGACGGGCGCGTGGTGCACAGCGGCAGCATGGCCGAGCTCGCATCCGACGAGGCTCTGCAGGGCCGTTTGCTGGGCCTTTCACTCGGAGCCCACCAATGAGCGCGCTCAAAGAACTCGACTGGAAACCCATGGCCCTGGTGCCGGTGCTGGCCCTGGCCGCGTTGCCGGCCATCGGCAGCCCGGCGACCTGGCTCACGCTGACCGTGGCGGGGCTGGCGATGGGCATGATCGTCTTCATCATCGCCTCGGGCCTGACGCTGGTGTTCGGCCTGATGGACGTGCTGAACTTCGGCCACGGCGTGTTCATCGCGCTGGGCGCCTTCGTGGCGACCACGGTGCTGGGCAGCATGACCGCGTACACCTCGGTCGACAGCCTCTGGATGAACCTGCTGGCGCTGCTGCCGGCCATGCTGGTCGCGATGGCCGTGGCCGGTGCGCTGGGCCTGGTGTTCGAGCGCTTCATCATCCGCCCGGTCTACGGCATGCACCTCAAGCAGATCCTGATCACCATGGGCGGGATGATCATCGGCGAGGAGCTGATCAAGGTGATCTGGGGCCCGGGGCAGATCGCGCTGCCCTTGCCTGAGGCGCTGCGCGGCTCGCTGCTGCTGGGCGATGCCTCGGTCGAGAAGTACCGCATCGTTGCCGTGCTGGTCGGTTCGGCCGTGTTCGCCGCCATGGTCTGGACGCTCAACCGCACCAAGGTCGGCCTGCTGATCCGTGCTGGCGTGCAGGACCGCGAGATGGTCGAGTCGCTCGGCTACCGCATCAAGCGCCTGTTCGTCGGCGTGTTCGTCGCCGGCAGTGCGCTGGCCGGGCTGGGCGGCGTGATGTGGGGCCTGTACCAGCAGAGCGTGACGCCGCAGATGGGCGCGCAGGTCAACGTGCTGATCTTCATCGTCATCATCATCGGCGGCCTGGGCTCCACGCTGGGCGCGCTGATCGGTGCGCTGCTGGTGGGGCTGATGGCGAACTACACCGGCTTCCTGATGCCGAAGGTGGCGCTGTTCTCCAACATCGCGCTGATGGTGGCGATCCTGCTGTGGCGTCCGCAGGGCGTGTACCCGGTCACGAGCCGGTGAGAGGTTGAAGATGCTGCAACGAATCCTCTCCAAAGACCTGCCGCGCAGCCCCTGGCTGGCGGCGCTGCTGGTGGTCCTGTTCCTGGGCCTGGCCTTCGCGCCCTTCCTGTTCCCGGGCGTGAAGGCGCTCAACGTGGCGGCCAAGATCCTGGTCTTTGTCGCCCTGGTCGCCAGCTTCGACCTGCTGCTGGGCTACACCGGCATCGTCAGCTTCGCGCACACCATGTTCTTCGGCATCGGCGCCTACGGCGTCGCGATTGCGCTGGGCTCGTTCGCGCAACCGTCCTGGGGCGCGATCGCCGTTGGTGTGCTCGGCGCGCTGCTGGTGTCCACGCTGCTGTCGCTGCTGATCGGCCTGTTCTCGCTGCGGGTGAAAGCGATCTTCTTCGCCATGATCACGCTCGCCGTGGCCTCGGCCTTCCTCACGCTGGCCTCGCAGCTGTCGGACATCACCGGCGGCGAAGACGGCCTGAGCTTCAGCGTGCCCGAGTGGCTCTCGCCGGGCTTCGAGCTGAGCGAAGCGCTGCTGTCGTTGCCCTGGGGCGACGTGGCGCTCAACGGCAAACTGATCACCTACTACCTGCTGTTCGTCGGCGTCTGCGCAATCTTCCTGACCATCCTGCGCATCGTGAACTCGCCCTTCGGCCGCGTGCTGCAGGCGATCCGCGAGAACGACTTCCGCGCCGAGGCGCTGGGCTACCGCACCGTCGTCTACCGCACGCTGTCCAACGTGCTGTCGGCCCTGTTCGCCACGCTGGCCGGCTGCCTGCTCGCGCTCTGGCTGCGCTACAACGGGCCGGACACCTCGCTGTCGTTCGAGATCATGCTGGACATCCTGCTGATCGTCGTGATCGGCGGCATGGGCACGCTCTACGGCGCACTCATCGGCAGCGTGCTCTTCGTGCTCGCGCAGAGCTATCTGCAGGACCTGCTGCGCATGGCCGGCGAGGCCGCGTCGGGCGTGCCGCTGCTGCCCGCGCTGCTCACGCCCGACCGCTGGCTGCTCTGGTTGGGCCTGCTGTTCGTGCTGTCGGTGTACTACTTCCCGACCGGCATCGTCGGCAAACTGCGCGAGCGCGCCGTGCTCGCCCAACTCAAGGGGTCGAAATGAGCGCTTCGTCTGTCACACCCCAGTCGCGCTACCTGACCTGCGAGGGCCGCGAGATCCACTTCATGGACTGGCCGGCCGCGCCCGGCACCACCGATCGCGGCACCGTGATCGCCTGGCACGGCCTGGCACGCACCGGACGCGACATGGACGCACTGGCGGCGCACCTGAGCGGGCTCGGCTACCGCGTGATCTGCCCCGACACGATCGGTCGAGGTCTGTCGCAATGGAGCCCGGAGCCCAAGGCCGAGTACTGCCTGGCCTTCTACGCGCAGCTGGCGTGCTCGCTGGTCGACCAGCTCGGGCTGGAGCGCTTCCACTGGGTCGGCACCTCGATGGGCGGCGCCATTGGCATGGTCGCGGCCGACGGACTGCTGCGCGGGCGCATCCGGCGCCTGGTGCTCAACGACAACGGCCCCAAGCTGGCCGACGCCGCCATCGAGCGCATCCGCAGCTACGCCGGCAACCCGGCGAGCTTCGCGACGGTGAGCGAACTGGAGCAGTACTTCCGCACCGTCTACAAACCCTACGGCCACCTCAGCGACGCGCAATGGAAGCTGCTGACCGAAAGCTCGGTGCGCCGCCTGCCCGACGGCCGCGTGACGCCGCACTACGACCCGGCCATGGTGATGCAGTTCACCGAACACCCGGGCGACTACGACCGCTGGCCCGAGTACGACCGCATCGACATCCCGGTGCTGTGCCTGCGCGGCGCGGAGTCGGACCTGCTGCTGGCCGACACCGCGGAACAGATGCGCGACCGCGGACCGCGCGCGCTGGTGGTGACGATTGCCGGTTGTGGGCACGCGCCGGCGCTGAATGTGCCGGATCAGCTGGAGCTGGTCAGCCGGTTTTTGGCGGGGTAGCGAGGCGCGGGCATCAACCCCCGTTCGCCTCCAGAGTGTCCAACAAGGCTTTGATGACCAAAGGATCAAAGGGTTGCTCCACCTGGTGTCCAGCGGAGTTCACAACGATCTTTACGGGTGATATGTTGATTGACGATTGCTCCTGGTTGGAGTGCTGGATCGTCACGTAGACGTTCGGGACATAGCTGACAAAGCTGGGGGACCAACCAGATGGGTGCTGTTTCAACCACTGCGACATTGCGCGAAGCTGGGCTTCGGTGAGTTTCCAAGTCCTTACAGGAGCTCCTCGTTCGTAGCGAGAGACAGTCGCAGAAGTTGCTGGGGGTACTTCGACGGTGCAGCCCGCAAGCAGCATGAGAGTGAACAGCAGGGCAACAAGGCGCCGTAGAAGTGTCATTGGGTGTGAGGTCGTCGACAGAGAAAGTCGTTCTTCTGATGGATCACGCCTCGACGCGCTTGCTGTAGCCCAGAAAGACTTCGTCGAGTTCCCACCCGAGCGACTCGTATGCCGACTGCGCGGTCTTGTTGGTCCTGGCGGTCGTCAGTTCCATCTTGATCCGACCCGTCTGGGCAGCGTGCTTCTCGGCAGCGACCAGCAGGGCACGTCCAGCCCCTAGCCGCCGCGCCTCGGGACTCACGAATAGGTCTGACAGGATGTAGATGCGCTTCGCCTCGATCGAACAGAAGCTCGGGTACAGCTGACAGAAACCCACCAGTTGGCCCGCGTCGTCTTCAGCAACCAGGATCTCCGACTCCTTCAGTTCAAAGCGGGCCTGGATGAAGTTTCTGGCGGCCTCCAAATCCGGCGCCTGTTCGTAGAACTGACGGTATGCATCGAACAGCCCGGCGAGGGGGGCGAGATCGGCAACAGTAGCGATGCGGGTGTGAATGGTCACGCGTAAGGGCTCCTCAAGAACAGACGTTTGACACAAGAGGCGACGCCTGGATGGTCAGCCGTGGTACCCCAGCGAAATGAGCTGCTAGGCGTCACCCGCATTTGCGGGCAACACGTGCTTGCAGAATCGCCACTCGTGGACGGCCTGGTCGTCGATGTAGACATGCGGCTTGGGAAGGAAAGCGACAAAGCAGTGTTCCAGGTTCAGCTCCTTGGCCGATGCGCGTGCGTACTCGGAACCACCTGAACTCCATAGGTACAGCTCGGCGCCTTGCTCATGGAGTTGGCGAATCGCGGCGACCGCACCAGGCATCGGAATACGTGTTTGGCCGAAAGACCTGACGAGGGTGTCGTCGACGTCCACAAAGATGATTCGGGGGCTCATGGCGCCAGCATACGGGTTGTCTGCCTACGACCGCTGGTCCGAATACGACCGCATCGACATCCCGGTGCTCTGCCTGCGCGGCGCGGAGTCAGACCTGCTGCTGGCCGACACCGAGAACAGGTGCGCGACCGCGGGCCGCGTGCGCTGGTGGTGACGATTGCGGGCTGCGGACACGCGCCGGCGCTGAATGGCCCGGGGCAGTTAGTTGTGAGTCTGGCAACGGGGAAATGGAAGACGCCAATGCCACTGTCGACGCTCCGCTTCGAGTGTTTTGATTAATTGCCGAAAAATAAGGTAAGCCGCACCAGAGTGTGAATCACTGATGGAACCAGGCCGAGCAACGGGGTAGTGTCGGTCTGACGGAATTGTCAGGCTCCGCGTTTACTTGCGAACAATTTGTCAAGCAGTAACACGAGCACCGTAGATACGATGGGAAATGCTATTAAGACGATCGTGATGAAATTTGCATTCTTGCGGTAGGGTATATCTCCAATGGTTGCCCAAGAGATAAGTACTCCGATCAAGCAGCCAACAAAGCCTGCGCCGGAATATCGCTTCAATGCCGGCACAATGGTAAGAAGTGCAAATAACGTGGCTACAGTCACGACCTCTGCAAAAATACTTCCAAGCACCTCTTCCCCATGGGCTTCGGCTATGGTCGGTATTGCGAGCACGATTAGGGCAGAGAAATTGCGGCGCATCTGAGTTGGATCTGACGATTTAAGCTGGCGGAGGCCGTAGACCGTCCGTGCTGGGGCGTTTTTTAAGTGTCACCATGTCTTAGCCGCTCTAGTTCAGCTTCTTTTGCGTTTAGGTAGGTTTGAAGTCCTGCTTCGTTGCCTCGCAGGCGGTACACAATTACTTCGTCCAGGGCTTCCGACAACAGATAGGATGTTTGCCGCTCATCTGGGTTGTCAACCCCTTCGCCAGCCGCCATGCAGACAAAGCGACTGCGCATCGCCATGAGTTCTCCAACCGATAGCTCCGCGAAACTAGACGCAAACTCTTGCACCATCGCAAAAAAGCCAAGCGCATCGAATTCGTCGGCCGCAGCCTCGTAGCTTCTATTTGACATGAAGGTGATCTCTCGGGGGTTAACGTTTGAGATGAGAGGCTTGCCCCAGCTTGCCGGGGCAAGCTTCACGATTGGAGAGGGTAGACCCCAGGCTACCGAAGACGGCTTCCATTGGGATTGATTGCCTCTTCATCTCGCCGCGTTGGGTAATAGGCCTTCTTGTTGTCCAACTCGTAGAACAGAAGGCCGTGAATTCCCATTGCCATTCTCTTCGATATGCGCCTATTCCAGATTGCGTTGAACGCAATGTCTAGGACTTGAGCGTCTCCGTGGTCATAGACTTCGTCAATGAACGCCACGTCTGTTTCGTTTTGAAAAATGCTGGCGAACTCGTCCTCTGTCGCCTGAAAGATGTCGTAGACGCAGTTCTCTGCACCATCAATGACTTGGATGTTCTTCACTTGGCAAAGTCTTGCAACTTGTGTGATGTTTGGTCTACCGCCGGCGTTAAGGGGAGACAAACCGCGCAGCGGGTTGGCGTCCCCTTGAACAACATGTTAGGCCATGGCGCGAAGGCAGAGCGGTGGATAATATGTTATTGAAGGCGGGTTGATGCTCGCTAATTTGATGTATTTGAATTTTCTTCGCAGTTTTTTAGCAATGCTCGGTCATTACTTTTGGTGACGAGGCTAATGCATTTTGATGTTGTGCCGTCATCGGTTGAGATATGCACTTCTAAGTCTTGGTCTTCAAACGTTTGAAGTTCAATGATCAATTGGCGGATTGTCTTGCCGCGTGTGACCCAGTCTGGTTCGATGCTCATAAGTGTTCTCTGTGGCCTAAGGATGGTGTTCAAAACCCCCGGTCAAGCCCGAATGGCATGAGCGAGGCACGACAGGAACAATGGCGTGATGACCCAACGAGAACTTGGCCTGAATCTGAGTACGCGGCGCACGCGCAAAGCGG
>NZ_JBPZHA010000017.1:0-84144 GCF_051857515.1 Hydrogenophaga sedimenti | reverse complement strand
GCGATGCGGTCGATCAGTTCCAGCGGTGTGAGGTGCAGCTCATCTGCCTTGGCACCACGCTTGTCACTGGTGGGCTCGCTGCGCTGTTTGGCACAGCGGTACACCAGTTTGCTTCCCTCTTTGCGTAGGCGCTCCATGGAAAACGGTGGACGCGCGCAATAGCGCAGCAGCCGCTCCAGCGCAGCGCGGTCGTGGGCTTCGATGCAGACACCGGCGTCCACCGAGAAGCCGCTGTGTTTGTAGCCCAGCATGTCTTTGGCGTCACAGTTCTCCAGCAGGCCCCGAGCAACGAAGGCGCGCAGGATGCGTTTTTGCAGTGTGGTCTGCACTGGGGCCACGGTAGCCGCATCGATGCCGGTGGCCGCGTGAAAGATGACACCCGGCGATGAGATTCGAGGGGTCGCATCAGCATCGCCCTCGCCCTCCACTTCCTCAAACACCCCGTCCACCACACAAACGTGGAAGTGGACGTGTTCATTGAGGCTGGAGCCGAATCGGTGAATGAAGGCGATGGCACCGATGTGCAGGCCTGCCTTGTCCATATGGGCCGCACCGGGGCTGTGGGTCTGCAGAGTTTGTGCGATCACCCGCAGAAAGATGCGCAGCACCATGCTCAGCACCGCTCCGTCGCGTTGCATGAAGTACCGCAACCTCTTGGGCACGGAGAGCACCCACTGGCGCACCGGCAGGCGGGGGAAAACGTGGTCGCTCAGGTGTGCCGCCGTCTCCACCATCCGCCGCGTGGTGCACGAGGGGCAGACTCCCCGGCCTTTGCAGGAGAAGGCTACAAAGTAGTCGTGCCCACAGTCGCCGCAGCGAGCGCGGGCAAAGCCATGGGCAAAGATGCCGCACTCAAGATACTTGGCAAACGCTTTGCGCACGAAGGGCTTGGGGGTGTGGTGGTCGCCCTGGCCGTCGAACTGACCCGCGCTGGCCAACTCTAGCCAGGTCTCGTAGTGCTCGGCTACCATTTGGTAGAGCAGCGTGCGTTCGGGGTGGCGTGGGTTGTAGAGCTTGGGCTTGGAAGTGGCTGACATGAATACTGTACAAATGCACAGTATTCTGCGGCGATTGTTTGGGTACGCAAAGCACAAGGCCCGAACCGTCGCCAGTTCGGGCCTTGTCAGGGTAGCTTGGCTGCGGACTTACTTGCGCGCAGGCGGCACATCCGTGCAGCTGCCATGCGCCACTTCCGCCGCCATGCCGATGCTCTCGCCCAGCGTCGGATGCGGGTGGATGGTCTTGCCGATGTCGACAGCGTCCGCACCCATCTCGATGGCCAGGGCGATCTCGCCGATCATGTCGCCCGCGTGGGTACCGACCATGCCACCGCCCAGAATCTTGCCGTGGCCATGGGCCTCGGGCGAATCATCAAACAGGAGCTTGGTGAAGCCTTCGTCACGCCCGTTGGCAATGGCGCGGCCCGAGGCGGCCCAGGGGAACAGGCCCTTCTTGACCCTGATGGCCCCATCACATTGGGCAGCACGTGCTTGACCATGATGCGCAGCGAAGGCACGCCCGTCACCCGCGCGGCCTGCACGTATTCCTTGTTGCGCTCCACCAGCGTGCTGCCGCGCACCGTGCGCGCGTACTGCACCCAGCCCGTGAGCGAGATGGCGATGATGAGCACGCCAAAGGCCAGCGACTCATGCGCGTCCGGAAACAGCGCGCGGCCCACGCCGGCAATCAGCAGGGCCACCAAGATGGCGGGAAACGACAGCATCACGTCGCACAGGCGCATGAGAAAGCTGTCCACCCAGCCGCCCTTGAAACCGGCCAGCAGCCCCAGCGCCACGCCCACCACCACGGAGATGAGCACCGAGGCCAGGCCCACCACCAGCGAAATGCGTGTTCTTGAGCGCATGGCCAAAGTAGATCGCCCGGTCCGTGAGCCCGCGTGCCCGCGCGAACTTGATGTAGTCGGTACGCAGCACTTCCAGCATCTCGGCGCGCACCAGGCGCATGATCAGCGTCAGCTGGAAAATGGCCAGGGTGACGGCGGGCAGCGCAAGATGGTGCCACCCCTTCGCCGTGAGAAGCCCGGTGCTCCACCAGCCCAGTTGCACCACCTCGCCCCGGCCAAAGCTCGGAAACCAGCCCAGCGTGACCGAGAACACCAGGATCAGCAGGATGCCAATCAGGAACGTGGGCAGCGACACACCGAGCAGCGACAGCGCCATGAACACCTGGCTGGTAAACGTGCCACGCTTGAGCGCCGCATACACCCCCATCGGAATGCCCACCAGCAACGCCAGCACGGCCGCGGCGAGCGCCAGCTCCAGCGTCGCCGGGAAGCGCTCGGCGATCAGGCGCGACACCTGCGCGCCTTGGCGCAGGCTGATGCCGAACTCGCCTTGTGCGGCGTTCCACAGGAAATGGCCGAACTGCACGACAAACGAGCGGTCCAGCCCCAAGGCCGTGCGCAGCGCAGCCACCTGCTCCGGCGTCGCGTCCTGGCCGAGCAGGATCAACACAGGATCGCCCACGAACTGGAATAGCAGGAAGGCCAGAAAGGCCACGGTGACCATCACGATCACCGCCTGGAGCAAACGGCGGAGGATGAAAGCGAGCATGGGAAGCGAGGCAATGCAATCGCTCCCATGCTAGCAGGCACAACGCCCCTGGCGTAGCTCGTTCGCCCTGGGAAAACGCCCAGAAAAAAAGCCCCTGCGAACAGGGGCTTTTTCAGGGGCAGGCCGCAAGGCCGCCCGGGGATCAGAAGCGGTGGCGCAGGCCGATGGTGAAGCCGGTGCGGCTGCGGGCCTTGCTGGCAGCGTCCAAGTAGACGTTATCACCGCCGCTGAGGCGCGTGTTGTCGATGCCGACGTAGGCATCGGTGCGCTTGCTGAAGGCGTAGTCGGCCACGGCCACGACGAAGTTGGCCTTGCCGTTGGACAGGCCCGTTGCCGAGCCTGTTTGCTTGCCGTGGAAATAGTGCAGGCCCACGTTGAGCTGCGGCGTGGCCTGGTAGCCCACGCCCAGCTTGAACAGCTGGCGCTTGTCGGCATCGCCCGGAATGTAGCCGCCGTTGGACTGGCCGGCCCAGAACTGACCCAGGATCGCACCATCCACCACATTGCGGAAAGCCTGGATGGGGTTGGCGCCTGCCGCCGTGAACTTGGCCTTGTTCAGGCCGTAGCCTGCCGACAGGTACCAGGGGCCGGTCCGGTACGAACCGCCCAGGGTCCACGCATCGACATCGGTGCCGCCGGGCAGCGTGCTGCGCAGATAGCCGCCGCCCACTGCCAGGCCATTGCCGGGCGCGTAGCGCAGATAGCCGCCGAAGGTCTTCCATGCGCCGCCACCAAGGGTGCTGGCCACGAACGCGGGCACCTGGGCCGCAGAGGCGGGCAGCCCTGCTTCCAGCGCCTTGGTGTCGTTGTTTTCGTCGAAGGAATATTGCAGCGAACCGACCAGGCTGCGGTTTGGCGTGGCGAAGGTGTACTTCAGCATATTGCTGGTACGCGCGCCCATCGCAAAGCCAAGCTCAGGCTTGTAGGCTTCCATGTAGGGCGAATACGGGAACGAAGCGTAGGTGCTGGTCACCACGTCGAATAGCACGTTCCACTGGCGGCCAGCGGTCAGGCGGCCATAGGGGGTTTGCAGGCCCACATTCGCCAATTGGAAAAAGGGCGTAGAAACCGAGCCGTCGTCGGCATTCAAACGATTTTCCAGCACCACCAGTGCCGTGTTGCCACCGCCCAGATCTTCCGTGACGTTGATACCCCAGCGGCTTTGCGACATGCCGCCGCCGATCATCTGGGTTTTGCTCTTTTGATTCACGCCTTCGTTATTGGTGTGGCGCACAGCGGCATCCACGATGCCCCACAGCTCCACTTTGCTGGCCGGGGCGGTCTGGGCCATTGCTGCGCCTGCACCGCACAAGGCCAAGGCCGCCACAATAATGTTCTTCTGCATTAGATAAACTCCTCTAGGATTGATAACCGGTTTCATAATTCGCAGCCATTCTAAAAATCAAACGCTCCGAACCATGCAATACCGTTAGATTCACCGCTCTAAACTCTTCCTCCCAAGGAGGCCCTGCGGCCAAATCGTGTTTTTTGACAGGGGGGCGGGGAACCTCGATTGTTAAAAGACGAAACAATCCAGGCAAGGGCTTATCGCATTCCTGCCACAGGGGTTAACCCCTGTTGATTTCCACGTAAATTTGACCCCTCTGGACTGAGTTTTTTCACCCAACTTTGACCCCTTGAGTAACGTCTCCTGCTTGTTTTTTGAGCAGGAGGGAATCAAGGAGTGATCAACGTGGGAACACTGGCGAAGATCCGCAGGATGCACCTGCGCGATGGCCTTCCAATCAAAGAGATCGAGCGGCGCACGGGCCTGGCAAGGAACACCATCAAGGCCTGGCTGCGCAAGGGTGAGATGGTCGAGCCCAAGTACCCCCAGCGGGTCAACCAGACCAAGCTCGACGGCTATACCGAAACGCTGGCGACCTGGCTCAAGGCCGACCTGCACCGCGGCAAACGCGATCGCCGCACCATCAAGGCCCTGTACGAAGGCCTGGTCGAGCAAGGCTACACCGGTGGCTACGGCCGGGTGGCGGCCTTTGCCCGGCGCTGGCGAGCGCAGCAGTCGGGCAAGGTCGGCAAGGGTGCTTTCGTGCCGCTGAAGTTCGCCCTGGGCGACGCCTTCCAGTTCGACTGGAGCACCGAGTACGCCTGGGTGGGCGGGCTGCGCCGGCGCTTGGAGGTGGCCCACACCAAGCTGTGCGGCAGCCGTGCCTTCTGGCTGGTGGCCTATCCGAGCCAGAGCCACGAGATGCTGTTTGATGCCCATGCTCGGGCATTTGCCGCCTTCGGCGGCGTGCCCCAGCGGGGCATCTACGACAACATGAAGACGGCCGTGGACAAGGTTGGCGCCGGAAAGAAACGCGCGGTCAACGCCCGCTTTGAAGCCATGACCGGCCACTACCTGTTCGAGCCCGAGTTCTGCAACGTCGCCAGCGGCTGGGAGAAGGGCATCGTCGAGAAGAACGTGCGCGACCGGCGCATCAGCATCTGGCACAAGGCGATCAAGCAGCGCTGGCCCAACATGCAGGCGCTCAATACGTGGCTGGAGGGCGAGTGCCGCGCGGCCTGGGCCGAACTCAACCACCCTGAGTGGCCGACGCTGAAGGTGGCCGACGTGCTGCAGGACGAGCAGCAGCGTCTGATGCCCAACCCCCGGCCGTTTGACGGCTACATCGAGGTGCTGGCGCGCGTCTCCAGCACGGCGCTGGTGCACCTGCAGCGCAACCGATACAGCGTGCCCACCGAACACGCCCACGAGGTGGTCAGCCTGCGCCTGTATCCGGAACGCATCGATGTGGTGGCCGAGAACGCCCGCATCGCCAGCCATGCGCGCAGCTTCGAGCGCAGCCAGACCTTCTACGACTGGCGCCACTACGTCAGCCTGATCGAGCGCAAGCCCGGTGCGCTGCGCAACGGCGCGCCCTTTGAGACGTTGCCCGAGCCCCTGAAGAAGTTGCAGGCCATCCTGCTGCGCCACCAGGGCGGTGACCGTGTGATGGCCCAGGTGCTGGCGGCCGTGCCGGTGCACGGTCTGGAGCCGGTGCTGGTGGCCGCCGAACTGGCGCTCGAGAGCGGCAAGCCCAGCGGCGAGCATGTGCTCAACGTGCTCGCACGTCTGAAGGCCGGCAGCCAGGCAGAGGTAGCGGCGGCCAAGACGCCGCTGACCCTGGCGGTGGCGCCGCAGGCCAACGTGCAGCGCTACGACCGGCTTCGCTCGGTCGGCGACGATGATGCACAGGGGGTGCGCGCATGAGCCAGGAGATCATCGGCGCCCTCAAAGCCCTGAAGCTGCATGGCATGGCCGCCAATTACCCCGAGGTGGCAGCGCAGGCACGGCACACCGACTTCAGCCCCGAAGCCTTCCTCAGTCAGCTGCTGAGGGCCGAGCAGGCCGAGCGTTCGGTGCGTTCCATGGCGTACCAGATGGGCGCAGCCCGCTTCCCTGCCCACCGTGACCTGGCCGGCTTCGAGTTCAGCCAGGCCAGTGTGGACGAGGCACTGGTGCGCACGCTGCACGGCGGCGTGTTCATCGAGGCCGCGCACAACGTGGTGCTCATCGGCGGTCCGGGCACCGGCAAGACACACCTGGCCACGGCCATCGGGATCGAGGCGATCCAGCGGCACGGCAAGCGGGTGCGCTTCTTCTCGACCGTGGAACTGGTCAACGCGCTGGAGCTGGAGAAGAGCCAGGGCAAGGCCGGACAGCTGGCCCACCGGCTGGTCTACATGGACTTGGTCATCCTCGATGAACTGGGCTACCTGCCGTTCAGTCAGGCCGGTGGAGCGCTGCTGTTCCACCTGCTCTCCAAGCTCTACGAGCGCACCAGTGTGCTGATCACCACCAACCTCAGCTTCGGGGAATGGAGCCAGGTCTTTGGCGACGCCAAGATGACCACCGCGCTGCTCGACCGGCTGACCCACCACTGCCATATCGTGGAGACCGGCAACGAGAGCTGGCGGTTCAAGCACTCCAGCGCAGCACCCAAAACCGTTCAGAAAAGGCGGCCCAGGACGGCTCTGCCGGAAGTCATTGAGAAAGGAGAAACGAACGCACCAACAGTAGACTTATCCACAGACGCGTAGCCCGGCTACACCCCAACAGGTGGGGTCAATATTGGATGAAAAACCGGGGTCAGGATTGCGCGGAAATCAACACACAGATCGAGGCCACCCCGAAATGACCGCGAGGCACCGTCGTAGTCGTTGCTTTGCGAGCAGTTCTCGCAACCGTCGCCCCTGTGCCAGCTACGAAGCAGAAGGCGCGGAGCGACTGCTTTTCGGCAGCGAAGTCCGCGACGGGAGTGACTCCAACGGGTCGTAACCGCGAGTCCGAGCGGAATGGAAGCCGTCATTGGCGCGGCGTGAATGGCCTCAGGAAGGCCTGCGACGGCAGGACCCCGTAAACCCGTCGTCGCGACCAGCGGCTGTCGTCAGGCCGAGAGACTCCTTGGCGCCATGTAGGGTGAGTACGCTCGCCAGCGGCCACCGGCAGCAATCGCTGCACAGGAGCCACTCGATTGCTGGCAAGCTGCTACCAAGCGTTGCAAGGGATCCTACAACCAGCCCTCCTGCTCCGCTTTGAACCCATCACGCTGCATCGCTAGGCATAGTTGATGCAACGCTTGCGGCAGATCCGGGGACTCCAACAGCCGGGAGATCAAGACTTTGTCGTGAGCGTTCAAAGCCCACGGTTGTCGTGCCGCACGCAGTTCATCAAGCCCCATTCGAAACGGCTCCCACGGCAAGCCTAGGCGCTCCCAGACCCGGCCCATACCCCAAACCATGTCCACGCCCGCGGGATCGGCGTCTCCACTGACCCGCAAGGGTGCAGGTGCGAATTGAGCGAGGTGCTCAATGGCCGCAAGCCATGCGGTAGAAGGCCTCCCGGGCATCCATGCCAGCAGGACACCGTCGGCCAGCTGCTGCGCCTGTCGTTCGAAGCTGGTGCGGTTCTCGATGAGCCACCAATGCGCTGGAGCAGCGGTGACTGCTTTCACTCGCAGAACGTCATCCAATGGCAGCGCCAGAAACTTCACCGCATTGAGGTCGACGGTGCGTTCGTCCCAATGCAAAACACCCTGCCCCGCTACCCACATCATTGGAGTGAAGTGGCTCACCCCGTACCTCTCCAGTTCGAAGTGCTCTTCCAGCCATTTCCAGTCACCAGCGCCAATGGACTTGGTGTGTTCGCCGGCATGTAACGCGAAGTCGCGGCGCGTTCCCTGTCGCTCGTCTAGGCACCAGCTATATAAAGCCCTGATCCAACGATCACGCGCTTCCAGCACCTCGACTCGCTGCGCGGCGTCCTGTTCCAAACTGGATAGTGCGTGGGTCAAGTCGTCGAGCAACCCTCTGTGTTGTGAAGGCAGATCAGTCGCTTCAAGTCCACTAAGCCACTGCCGCAAATCCTCCAACAACAAGGCCCGACTTTCATTGCGCTGGGTTTTACTACCCACACAAAGCAGTTTCTTCAAGGTGTGAAGGTCCCGCCAGGTCAACGCTTCCCAGCGCCAGTGACCGCCTATGAGCTTTTCATTCCGGTTGATCCACCCCTCGCGCAACAGCCAATCGCACAGGGCTTCGGAAAGCTCGATGCGATTCTGACCACCCTCCTTCAGGAGCGAATCGCGTCCACGGGATGCGTTGTCCTTGCGCACCCAGAGGGTGAGTAGCTCGCGTTGCTCAAACGGCAGCAGACCCAATTCGGAGGGTGTTGTGTTAGGGGCCGAGCGCTCACGCACACCTCGTCGTATCTGAACATCCACCCACTCCATTCGTGATCCCTCACGGTTGCGCAACGCGTCGCTTCAGCACCCCAATCGGAGGTGCCCAGCGTGCCCCTGCTGGCTTTTTGGAGGTCACCAGAGTTACATCTGCTGGCTCGAACACCTCTACGTTGTGGGTGATCGGTGTGGTCAAGACGTATTGCGCGCGGGTGGACTTCAGGAAGTGGCCCACCAGCTGAATGTTCCTCACGTCGAGGTGAGCGAATGGTTCGTCGATGAACACGAAGCCACCCGGCGTTTCCTCATCCTTGAGCAGGCCGACCAACAGGATGAGCGACTTGATGACCTGCTGTCCGCCCGAGGCCTCTCCGTCGTTCAGACCGATCTGGCCCTTGCCGTCGAAGTTGAAGTTGACTTTGAGTTCGGCTTGGCGGAGTACGGTGTCGTCATTGTCTAGGTGCGGAAGATCGGCGCTGACCTCAACGCCAGCCAACTGCCCCAGTTCGACGATGTTTTTTCTGTAGCGACGCACTGTGGACCGCAACACGTCTATGTAACGCTCGCGAGCGTTGCTCACTGCAACGCTGGCGCTGTTGTTGCTTGCTTCACGCTGCGCCAGTACCTGCTTCTGCCCTTCGACGGTGGCGGCCATCAAGGTGTGCTTTTCCTCGACGGTGGGATCTGTTTCCCAGGTGCCTTCTGTCAAATCCTTCTCCACGGCTTCGCCGCGCAACCGCGCCTGAGTGGCGTTTTGGTAGGTCTTGCGCAGCGCCTCAAGCGCTTCCTTTCGAAGCCATCGGGCAGGAAAATTTTTCTTTGCTGTAGCGGATTCACTGGAGCGCTGACGCAGTGCAGAGCGTTTTTCTTCCCACTCGCCCACGTACCGCCGTGCGTTCCGTTCACTTTCCTCCAGCGCGTTCTGGACCCGCTTGTAATCGGCTTCCAGAGCTGATTCCCGCTTATTCGCTGCTCCGTGCTCAGTATCCAGCGTCTGCCAGCGTTGTGCGGCAGACTTACGCGCCTGTATCAGGTGTGGCAGTTGCTGACGCGCCTGTTCAAATTCATCGCTGCGACGGACCAACTCAGAAGCGGCACTGACGCCCCTGGCTGCATCTTCGGCTGCCTTTAGCTGACGCGTATTGGTCGCCTGGTCTTTGGCCACTTGTCCCAGTTGCTTGTCGAGATCCTCCAAACGCTTCTCGATGGACTCGCGTCGTGCCGCCACGGCTGCAGCGCCGAATTGGTGCTGGCTCGGGTCAACCCACACACTGCGCCCGCCCCGGCTATCGCGCCAAAATGCTTTGGGCGTGATCCATTCACCACCCCTTTTCGTCCCCTCGGCTGGATTGGCCACGCGCCGAATCTGTTCGAGCTGACGCAATAGCCATGTCGGCGCGGTGTCTGCAAATCGCAGCACCGCCAGCAGGCTCGCGGGGTCTGGAGATTTAGGAGCCTCCGCAGCCTGGGCCACCACATAGTGCCGGTATCGCTCACGCTCAGCCAGCTCCATGGCTTTGACTTCGTCACCCGCATCTTTCAGCACCACGACCCAGCGCGAGCTGCGCAGAACCCCTTCAGCCGCATCACGCCACTGCGGGTCGGTGATTTCGATCACATCGGCCAGTACATGGTGGGCGATATCCACTTGTCGAAGCACGCGCAAAAAGCGTGACACATCCTCAGGTGGTGGCGCTTGCCGCTGGCCTTGCAGCTGGTCGAGCGAGGCCTGTGCCCGATCGCGGTCAGACTTCACCTCGTGCCAGCGACCGTTGAGTCGTGACTTCTCCGCCTGCAACGTCTGAAGCCGAGCCGTCAGCTGCTCGGCATCCCCTTCAACCTTGGCCAGTTCCAGCAATTCGTTGGCATGTTTGACCAACAGCTCAACGGGGCGCTCGTTGGCACTGGCCTCCTGCAGGGCTGCTTGTGCGCCTGCTTTGGCTTCGCCCAGCTGCAGCGCTTCTGTCTTGGCCTCTTCTTTTTGCCTTGACAGTTGCAACAGCCGCGCCCGATCTGTTGCTTGTTGTCGCAGTGTGGCGGCATGGTGGACACGCTGCCGGTGAAGCTCGCGAAGCTTACTGGCCACGTCCAGGCGTTCCTCGCTCCACGCGAGAACGGGAATAACTTCGGTCCAGAGCCGTTCCTTCTCCCGCAACTTGTTCTGGTATTGGCGGTATAGGTTAACGCGCGCCTCAAGCTGGGCCAGTTGGGTCTCCCCATGACCCAGCTCGCGCTTGGCCATCTCCATCTCTTCGGCCACTTCTTTTTGGTGTCGTCGGGCCTCTTCGTAGCGGTCCAGAACCTCCTGGTCTCCGAAAACATCAAAGACCAGACGCAGGAGCTCCTTGGGCGAGTATTCGCACAAGCGATCTGTTTGCCCTTGTTCCAGCGCCAACACACGGGCAATGGCACGAGACAGGCCAGCACCTTCCAGGCGCTTGCGCCAGTTTTCGATGCCCAGCCAGTCTTTCTCAGGGACTTGGGTCAGTGCCTCGATGGAGACGTCTCCATCCGCCATGTGATAGCGCCGTTGCCAGTCGCCGCCGTTGCGCTCGATTCGGCAGGCCAGCGTTACCTGGTCACTGTAGAGAAGGCAGCGAGCAAAAGGGCGACTGGAGCTTTGCCGGCCGTGGGCTCGGTTGTCCACGGTAGCGCGCAGCCAGGCGGAGTCGGCGTTGGCGTGTCGTGCGTAGGTTTTGTAGCTGCGCCCGCCCGAACAATCCAGACCCAACAAGGTGCGCATGGCATCCAACAGCGTGGTCTTACCTGAGCCGTTTGGGCCAGCAACCGTGATGATTGAACCATCCAATGGCAGGGTCAGTCGTTGGCAGTAGTCCCAATGCAGCAGTTCAAGGCTTTGGAGATGGAACATGTCTTCAGTTGTCCTCGCCTGTGTGTTTTTCTTCTGCGGTCGTGGCTGCATCGGACGTTTCGATGGAATTGTCGTCGGCAGCCTTGGCATCCTTTTGTGCACGCGTGCGAGCCAAAACTTCGCTCAGCGTGCCATCGAGTATGCGAGGCGCGAGTACGTCGTAATCAAGCAGCAGGTTGAACCGCCCCGGCTTTCGTGGAGGCCGGTTGGTTTAAGTCAGGCCGCCACCATGGAGGACTGACTGGCGAGTTGCCGGTAGTAGTTTGCCTCAGCCTCTGCGGGCGGGATGTATCCAATAGGTCCGAGCAGCCTGTGATGGTTGAACCAGGACACCCATTCCAACGTTGCCAGTTCCACCGATTCGCGGGTTGGCCAGGATCGGCGATGAATCACCTCGGCCTTGTACAGCCCGTTGATCGTCTCGGCCAAGGCGTTGTCGTAGCTGTCGCCCTTGCTGCCCACAGATGGCTCGATGCCTGCCTCTGCCAGCCGTTCGCTGTAGCGGATGGAAACGTATTGCGACCCCCTGTCGGAATGGTGGATCAAGGCGCCATCACGCTCGGGTTGCCGGGCATACAGCGCCTGCTCCAGGGCATCCAGAACGAAGTCCGTATGCATGGAGGTGCTGACCCGCCAACCCACAATGCGCCGCGCGTACACGTCGATCACGAAGGCCACGTACAACCAGCCTTGCCAGGTTGAGACGTAGGTGAAGTCCGAGACCCACAGCTGGTTCGGCCGCTCAGCCTTGAACTGTCGGTTGACCCGGTCCAGCGGGCACGGTGCCTTCATGTCGCGGAGGGTTGTGCGCACCACCTTGCCCCGGCGCACGCCCTGCAAGCCCAGTCGCTTCATCAACCGCTCAACCGTGCAGCGGGCAATGACAACTCCCTCCCGGTTCATCTGCTTCCAGATCTTGTCGGCTCCGTAAACCCGCATGTTGGCCTGCCAGACGCGTTCAATGTGCGGCACCAAGGTGTCGTCACGTTGGGCGCGCGAACAGCGCAGTAGGGGGTTGCGTTGGTGAGCGGCATGGCGCCAATAGCCTGACGGGGCGATCTGCAGCACCTTGCAGATCGACTCGACCCCGTAGGCCTGTCGATGCTGGGCGACGAAGTTGTTCAGGACTTCAGACGGCGGTCGAGCTCCGCCTGGGCGAAAAACGCGCTGGCCAGCTTCAGGATCTCGTTGGCCTTGCGCAGCTCCTTGTTCTCGCGTTCGAGCTCCTTCAAGCGCTGAAGATCGGTCGTCGTGACGCCTGCCCTGGTGCCGTTGTCAATCTCATCGCGTTTGACCCATTCGTTGAGGGTCTGGGGCACGCAGCCGATCTTGGGGGCGATGGATTCAATGGCGGCCCACAGGGAGGGGTACTCGCTGCGGTGCTCGCGCACCATGCGAACAGCGCGTTCGCGGACCTCGGGTGAAAACTGGTTCGACTTCTTGCTCATGGCTCAATCCTCTCAGAGAAAAGAGCCTCCTCAAAACCCGGGGCGGTTCAGGTCTAGCAAAGGGCCTTCGCCAATGTCCTCCCCCTTTCGGACGATGAATCCATGGTTCTCCAGGCGCCTCAGGTTGCCGTCCAATCTCGTCTTCTTGCCCAGTTGCGCGCCGAAGTCGGCCAACAGTGCCTTGTATGAAACCATTGGACTGACGGACTCTGCGCGCGGCATGGGGCGCTCGGCGCTGAACATCTCGTCCTGCAGGTCGCCCTCAGCGCTCGCATCGCGAGCAGCTTGGCGCTCTCTCTTGGGCAGAACGATAAGCGACCACAGCACCACCAGCAGTGACACCGCATCGCGCGGCAAGTCGAGGTTGTTGTGGCTGTTGAGTGCCGCCTCACCAAAGACCGCGTGTTCGACGGTGCGCACCATCGCAGTGGTGACGTTGTCCGCGTGGATGTTGTCCACAAGCCGCAGACCCACTTGGGCCAGACGGTCTTGCACGGCTTGCCACAGGTCAGCGTCCACAAGAGCGCGCTTGACCTTAGGGTGCTGTCGGGGCAACCAGCGGCGTGCCAGCAGTTCTGCCGCCAACAAGGCGGCTTCATCAGGGGTGTTCATGGTCATCCTGGGGTTCGGGTTTACGCTGCGCACCCGCGATAGGGTCTGCGACCTCAGCCAATACGAGATGGCCATCGCTCATGGCCAGCACATGCGGGTCATCCTGCAACTTGACGGAGGTGCTGAGAACGGCGTGCCATCCTGAGCGGGCCAACTCGCCAGTCTGGCCTTTCAGCGTCTGGGCCTGTACATCACCCAACAAGGGCAGCAACTGCATGCGATACGCGGCTTGCGCAAAGCGCCCGCCAAGAACAATCTCATCCAGCGGCATTTCAGTCTTAGCTGAGGTGGCCTGCTCACTGCTCCACTGAGCCAGTTGTGCGATGAGTCCGCCCAACTCAGGCGGCATGCTGGGCACCTCCAGCTGGCCGCTGCTTGCCTCATTGGGCGGAGGCAAACCCGTCGTCCGTTGGGGGTCAGGTCTGTCTCGCTCAAACTCGCCTTCAGCCACGTCCAGCAGATCGTGCTGGCTGATGAACACGGGCGCCACGCCTGTTGAAAGGGCATCAGCCAGAAGGGCATGCAGCGCATCCTGACTTTGCAGCCACATTCGTACGTCTGAACTGGTCACGCCTGCACTCCCTAGCGTCACGCGCTGTCGATCGGCCTGCTGCATCGCTCGCGTGAACTGGCTGGCCATCGAGAGCAGGCGCGCTTGTGCGTACCCCAGAGCGCGGGCCTCCTTTTCGAGGCGAGGGTCATCGGTCTCGGTGCGAATGAGCGCTGTCAGCGCGTGACCGGCCTTGTCGACCAAAGACAGGGCTCGCTCGAAGCGCGGCTGGGCCTGACGTAACCGCGCTTCGGAACCACTGGTGATTGCCTCGGCGAAGTCGTCGTGCAGCCTAGCCAGCTGCGCGTGCAGGTGCCGTAACTGGCTCGGGTCTGCCAGACCAAGTGCTTGAGCACCGGCCACCTGCGCCAGCAAAGGAGCCAAGTCATCATCGTCACCTGTGGCTTGCGTCAGGGGAGCGAGCAACCCGTGAACCTGTCGCGCCAGAATCGAGAGGCTGTAGTCTTGCGAGGTGGCATCCCATACCAGCAGCCCCACATCGCGGAAGCGCTTGAGGACGTTGTCCAGTGCCTGCGGCAGCAGCAGATGGAACAGCTGGTTGAGGTCCTCACGGGAAATCCGGCCATGCGGCACGCTGACCAACTCCATGAAGCACCACACCCGCAGTTGCACCACCGCAGGTGGGCCGCTGAACAGCCCCCGCAAAGCATCCAGGACGGCCGACCTCTGACTGACTGCCCAGGCTAATGGCGAATCTGCGGCTGAAGCAGGATCGCGGAAGTAAGCCTCAAAACTGGCCCCCTCATGCTCTTGTTCGTTTTGTAGATCCATCTGCGCATTTTGCCGAATGTCCACTCACGCTTTACCGACTGGCGGTGTCGTAACTCCGAACCCCAGATGAACTCCACCCTACAGCCACAGGATGCAGTTTTTCATAGACGTTTGGAACTGCGTGGATCAATAATGCCCCCGGGTCGGCCTGAACAGCCTGCCCTCCTCCCTGAAAAGTCGTGTGACAGCGACTTTGATTTGCCCGGCCCTCGCGCCGGGCGTTCTTTTTTGGGGTTGCCTCATGGGCCCAGTGATCTGCAAAGCTCGATTCCGCTGGAAATCAGCCCAAATCCAGCAGCAGAACAGGCTCCGCTCAGTCCTACATTGACCTCACTGCACCCAGTGAGATGAAGTGACCTTCACCTCCGGCGGATGCGGGAACTGTGAGGTGTCTGATGGACTTCATCCTTTCAAGAAATCGGCGCTTTCTATTGCGCTCCGGAACAACGCGAGCAGCGGACACCGACCGGACGTTGGACTCGGCAGTGGCGTCTGCTGCGGTGCTTTCGCTGAGCCTTCTTGCCCCCACGGCCGCGCATGCCGCGGACGGTTGCCTGGTGTTGCTGTGCTTCGCAGCACCGAGCTGGAAGTCGATCCCCCAATGCGTGCCGCCGATTCGGCAAGTGCTCCGGGATCTGGCCCGAGGCAAGGCGTTTCCCACGTGCGGGATGTCCGGCAGTGGCAACTCCGCCTGGCACGCGTGGGCCCGTGCACCGGGCAATTGCCCACCCCAGTACACCCGGGTGCACGAGACCGAAAGCGGTCTGATCTACACCTGCGATTACACCGGTGCAATCACGGTCAGTATTGACGGCAAGCCGTTCACACGCACCTGGTGGGACATGGGTGGCGACACGGTGACGGACTTCAGCCCCGTGGCCAAGTCCCAACTTGGATCTTGGGACACCAAGTACGACGACGACCGGGCTGCCTGGCAGCGCTCACGTCCCTGAGGGCTGCGCTATGGACGCCTCCACGTTTGCGGCGCTGGCCCTGGCCTGTGCACCACAAGTCCATCTGACGACAGCGCATGCGCTCGTCTCGGTGGAAAGTGCCTTCAACCCTTGGGCCATCGGCGTCGTGGGTGGTGCGTTGCGCCGCCAGCCGAGCAACCGGGATGAAGCGCTGGCCACAGCCCACCAGCTGTTGCGCGACGGGCGCAACTTCAGCGTTGGTCTGGGGCAGATCAATGTGGGCAACTTCCGGCGTCTGGGGTTGAACACCAGCAGTGCCTTCGATCCCTGCCAGAACCTGTCGGCCATGCAGTCCGTGTTGACGGAATGTTTCGACCGATCAGGCCCAACCCGCAGTCGCGCTGACACCGAGCAGTTCGACCTGCGCAAAGCCCTCTCCTGCTACTACAGCGGCAACTTCTCAACCGGCTTTCGCCATGGCTATGTGCAGAAGGTTGTCGCCGCTGCCCGCTCACTGCCCCACCCTCGTTCCAACCCCTCATCCAAGGAGCCGTCATGAATCGCCAGAAACTGTCTCAAGGCCAGGTCCGTGCCCTCAGCCTGTTGATGTTGCTGCCACCCCAGGTCTGGGCGCAAGGCTTCGACAAGGTGAACACAACCGTCACCAACGTCAATGCCATCCTGGTGACGATCTCTGTGGCCGTGGTGACGATCGCGATCATTTGGGCCGGCTTCAAGATGATCTTTCAGGGTGCCCGGCTGGCGGATGTGGCCAACATCCTGATCGGTGGGACCCTGGTCGGTGGCGCAGCTGCTTTTGCCAGCTACATCGTCAGCTGACCTCAGCAGGAACCCGCCATGCAAGCCGAAACCATCTACAAGGGTGCAACCCGCCCAGCCATGAAGCTGGGCATTCCACTGGTGCCGCTGGTAGTGCTCTTCGGCAGCGGGATGCTGCTGATGATGTGGGGCGGCATTCTGGTGAGCTGGTGGATTGCGCTTGGAGTTTTGATGTCCTTCGTCCCCACCCTCTTCTGGATGCGCTGGGTGACTTCTCGAGATGACCAGCGGTTTCGGCAAATCTTCATTGCACTCAAGCTGCGTCTGCACGACCGCAACCGACGGTTCTGGCGCGCGCGCAGCTACTCACCCACCCTGTTCCGGGGAGCATCCGATGTCTGGCATCTTTGATCGCTTGGGTTCAAGCCGCGCGAAGCGACGCCCTGTAATGGGTGGTCCTCAGCCTCGTCACTGGTCGCAGGCTTTGGCAGAAAACCCCTTGACCAGGTTCGTGCCCTTCTCGTCACTGGTGAGCGACCACGATGTGATCACCCGTGGTGGCGATTTCCTGCGGGTGTGGCGGCTCGACGGCGTGGCATTCGAGTGCGCCGACGACTACCTGGTTACGGAACGGCACGAAGCGCTTTGTAGCCTGCTGCGCAATCTCTCGGGTGGCCAGTGGGCCATCTGGACACACCGGCTGCACCGCAAGATTCAGGATGCGCTGACCGACCCACCGGAAGTCGGGTTTGCCAAAGACCTTTCTCAGGCCTATCAGGCACACCTGAACCGGCGGGCGATGATGAGCAATGAGCTGTACCTGACGCTGGTCTACCGGCCCAACACCTCCCGTATCAGCCGGGCCCTGCAGTCGTCGCAACGGTCCAAGGCCGCCATCGAAGAAGCGCACGCGGAAGCCTTGCGCGTGATGGAAGAGCGAACGGCGTTCGTGCACCGAGTCCTGCGTGGCTTCGGCCCCCAGCTGTTGGGGGTTCGTGAACAGAAAGGCCGAATCTATTCGGAAGTCGCCGAGTTGCTGGGATACCTGGTCAACGGGTACTGGAAGCCCGTGCCATTCACGACAGGTCCACTGCACCGCACCCTTCCTACCACCCGCCTCTCCTTTGGTGGTGACAAGCTGGAGCTGCGCAACGGCGACCAGCGCCGCTGCGCGGCCCTGGTGGACATCAAGGAATACGCCGACGCCGTCGAACCCGGCATCCTCAATGCTCTGCTGTACGAAGACAGCGAGTTCATCGAGACCCAGAGCTTTTCGATCCTGCCGCGCCGCGAGGCCAGTCGCGCCCTGGAACTGCAACGCGATCAGTTGATTGCCAGCGACGACGTGGTGGCCAGCCAGATCGCGGACATGGACGACGCGCTGAACGAGCTGGGCGATGGTCAGTTCTGCATGGGTGAGTACCACTACAGCCTGGTGGTCTTCGGCAATCCGGGCGAGGACAGCCTGGCCGATGCCGGCCGGCGCGCGGCGCAGGCCATCGGCGCCGTGGGCGAGTCGTCAAGCCTGCAGATGTCGCCGGTGGACCTGGTGGCCGACGCTGCCTGGTTCGCCCAGATGCCGGGCAACTGGCAGTGGCGACCGCGCGATGCCAAGTTGTCCTCCCGCGCCTTCGCGACCCTGGCCAGCGGGCACAACTTCGCCCGCGGCAAGCGCGACGGCAACCCTTGGGGCGAAGCGCTGGCTCTGCTGCGAACACCGTCCGGCCAGCCGTTCTATCTGAACTTCCACAGCAGTCCGGACGGCGAAGACTCGGCCGACAAGAAGCTGCCGGGCAACACGATCATCATCGGATCCACCGGGGTCGGTAAAACCACGCTGGAGATGTTCTTGCTGACGCTGACGCGAAAGTGGGACCCGGCACCTAGGCTGGTGCTGTTCGATCTGGACCGGGGTTGCGAAATTGCCATCCGGGCCATGAACGGTCGGTACTTCACGCTTGAAGCGGGCAAGCCCACGCACCTGAACCCATTGCAACGCGACCCCACGCCGGCCCGCATCCAATTCTGGGAACAGCTGATCCGCATCTGTATCGCCACCCCCGCCCTGCCATTGTTGCCAGCAGACGAGCGCGCCATTGCCGACGCCGTGAAGACGGTGGCGATGATGCCGACCGCCTTGCGCCGCTTCTCGACCATTCGCCAGAACCTGCCCAAGTCTGGCGAGAACAGCCTGTACGATCGCCTGGGCCGCTGGTGTGAGGGCGGCGCCTTGGGCTGGGTGTTTGATCAAGCCAACGACCAGCTCACGGACCTGCAGTCCGCCTCGGTCATCGCCTTCGACACCACCGAGTTTCTCGACCTGCCCGAGGTCCGCACGCCGGTCATGCTGTACCTGCTGCAGGTGATGGAGGAACTGGTCAACGGCGAACGGCTGATCTATGTGATCTCGGAATTCTGGAAAGCGCTGGACCACGAAATCTTCAGCGACTTCGCCAAACAAAAGCAGAAGACGATCCGCAAGCAGAACGGCCTGGGCATCTTCGACACGCAGAGCCCGTCCGACGTGCTGCGTCACCCCATTGGCCGAACGATGGTGGAGCAGAGCGTCACCAAGATTTTCCTGGCCAACCCGGAAGCGGTGCGCGAAGAATACGTGGAGGGCTTCGGTCTCAGCGCAGCTGAGTTCGGCATCGTGCGCAGTCTGGGCGCGCAAGGCGGCAGGCGCTTTCTGGTCAAGCAGGGCAACAGCAGTGCGATCTGCGAGCTGGACCTCAGCGGCCTGCAGGACTTCGTGACCGTGTTGTCGGCCACCACCGACAACGTCGCCCTGCTGGACACCGTTCGTGCACAACACGGTAACGATCCGTTTTTCTGGCTTCCCGTGCTGCTGCGCGAGGTTCAGGATCGCAAGTCCCGCAACTCCAGGAGAGCGTCATGAACCGGTTTCACACCCTTCCCATCGTGTTGGCGCTTGCCGCTTTCAGCACGAACGCCAGCGCTCAGTTCGTCAAAGGCAATGAGGCGGTAAGCACCTCGGCCACCGGCGAAAGGTTGGTCGAAGTCGCACCGTTGCCCAGCACCGGTCCCATCCGCAAGTCCAAGCCCTGCCTTGCTCAGGCGGGTTGCCACGCAGGCCCCTGGCACATGGTGGAGACGCGCGACGGATTGCAGGAATGCACCGAAGTCTATGCGCGCGAAGGCACCTGCCGCAAGTCGAGCTACGGCACGACCAAGCTCTCGCGGATCTGGGTGGTGAAGGTTGGCGGCCAATGGCTGCAGTGCCAGTACCCTGACCTGGGCAGCAAGTGCCTCAAGGTCTTCGCGCCGCCACCGACCAACCTGCCCTACCCGGCCGCGCAATAAGGGAGCGATGTCATGTTCGCCTGGGTCGGTTCCAACTTCGACGTGATCCTGAGCACCTATGTGCTTGGCGTGGTGTCTTCGCTCATGTCGGCGATCACGCCCATTGCGCTGTCGGCGATGACGCTGTGGGTGGCCCTCTACGGCTGGGCCGTGCTGCGCAACGAGGTGTCTGAAACCGTGCCCACTTTCGTCTGGAAGGTGTTCAAGATCGGGCTGGTGCTGGCCTTTGCCTTGCAGTCAGGCTTTTACATCAGCAACGTGTCGGACACCGCCAACGCGCTGGCCATGGGCGTGGCCAGTACCTTTCTGCCTTCTGGCGTTGACCCCGCCACGATCAGCTCGCCCTACGCCCTTCTCGACAAGTTCAACGACGACGCCAGCGCTCAAGTAGCCGACATTATGAAAGAGGCCAGCGTGCTTCGGCTGGACCTGCTGCTGGCGGGCGGCATCTTCTCCATCGGAACCGTCTTCTTCCTCTGCATCGCCCTCTTTGTCGTCACGCTCGCCAAGCTGTTCCTGACATTCGTGATCGCCATCGGTCCGCTGTTCATCCTGTGCCTGGCCTGGCGCCCCACCGCCCGGTTCTTCGACAGCTGGTTGTCGATGGTGCTGAACGCCGTGGTGCTCACCTGGTTCGCCTTCTTCGCGCTGGGCCTGAGCGCCTACATGGGCGCCGCCATGTTCAAGGCCATCAACGACGGTGGCGGCTTCCTCGGCAGCACCTTCAACGTGCTGGGTGAAGCCACCCGCTACTGCGTGCTGATGATCCTCATGGCCATCCTCTGCTTCCAGGCGCCCAGCCTCGCCTCGGCCCTGACAGGGGGCGCAGCGATTCAACAAGGCATTCAGATGATCCAGAACGCCATGATGGTCTCGGGCCTGCGCTCAGCATCCTCTGCCCGATCAGCAGGCGGTACAGGCGCGGGGGGCGTGATCCGCTCAGGCGCTGGTGCGGGTGCCACGACGGGTGCCGCCGTAGCAGCCACAGGTCGTTACGCCGGAAACATGGCCCGCAGGGGCTACGAAGCCGCACGGTCTGCGGCATACCGACTCGCCGCCCTGCGCGGCCGGTCTTGATCTCCCACTTGCCAAGGAGCACACCATGAACTACCGCCTCAAGGTCGCCGCCGCCGTTTTGATTTCTCTGGGTGCCAGCCACGCGCGGGCCGGTGGCATTCCCGTGATCGATGTTGCCAACCTGTTTCAGGCGGTGCAGCAGGTGGTCAACGACATCACGCAGATCAACAACCAGATCCAGCAGATCAAACATCTGCAGACCCAGATCGACAGCATCAACGGCATGCGGAGCCTGGGCGACGTATTCAACAACCCGCTGCTCAAGAACTACATCCCGGCCGAGGCCTACACCTACCTCAACGCCATCAACACCTCGGGTTACAGCGGCCTCAACGCCACGGCCAAGGTGCTGCGCGATGTTGGGATGCTCTACAACTGCATGGACCGAACCGGCGATGCGCGCACCGAGTGTCAGGCCACCCTGGCGCAGCCTTACCAGCAAAAGGGGCTGTTGCAGGACGCCATGAAGTCTGCGGCCCAGCGGCTGGAGCAGATCCAGTCGCTGATGACCCAGATCAACGACACCACCGACCAGAAATCGGTGCAGGAAATTCAGGCCCGCATCGGCGCTGAGAACGCCCTGCTGGCGCACGAGTCCTCACAAATCCAGATGCTTCAAGGCATGGCCGACAGCGAAGAGCGCATCGCCCGGTCCCGTGAGCGCGAACGCCAGTACCAGATGCTTGGCCGGACCGGCAAGGTCTCCGACTTCCTACCGTAACCACCACCCCACCGGAGTCCCCCATGAGTGCCATCCTGATGTCAGGTGAGGCCGCCGCATGGCCGAAACAGCCGAAGACGCCCCCTCCTGCGCCTGAAGTCCCGTCATTGCAAGCCAACCGGGACTGGGAAATCGACCGCGCCTTGATGCTGGAGCGCTCCGAGCGCCGGGCTTGGGCCGCCGCAGCTGCGGGTCTGACGATTGGTCTGATCGGGATTGCCGCAGTTTTTGTGCAGGGGCCGCTGCGCAAGGTGGTGGAGATCCCCATCGTGGTGGACCGGGTCACCGGTGAAACGACCATCCAGCAGCGGCTGAGCGAAGAAACCATTCCCGCCATGGAAGCGCTGGACAAGCACAACCTGGCTGCCTTCGTGCGTTCACGCGAGGCCTACAGCTGGATGTTCCTGCAGCGGGACTTCGACCAGGTGGCCCGCATGGCTGTGCCCGCCGTCTTCTCGGAATACAACCGGCAGTTCGAAGGCGACAGCGCGTTGCAGAAGAAGGTGGGCTCCACCGAAGAGTGGCGCATCAACATCGTCGGTGTGCGGCTGCGCGCATCGGGCCGCAGCGGCAACCAGAGCGACGCCACCGTCACCTACGACAAGGTCGTTCGCATGACCGACCGCAACCTGCCCGATGTGACCACCCGGCACGTGGCCAGCGTGGTCTACCAGTACCAGCCCAAGGTGCTGGCCAAAGAGTCGGACCGGCTGGAGAACCCGTTCGGCTTCGTGGTCACGGCCTACCGCTCCGACCCCGAGATCAATACCCCGACCACTGGAGTGAAGCCATGAACCTCCTGGTACTACCCATGGTGCTGGCGTCTTTGACCCTCACTCCTCCGCATGCCTCTGCGGCGCAGCCCACGGACCAGTCCGATCCGCGCCTGCGCGAGGTGGTCTACGACGTCAACGCGGTGGTCACCGTCCCGGTCAAGCGCGGCATGGTGACGCTGGTGGAGTTCGATAAGGGAGAGGTCATCACCGAGGTGGCGGTCGGTCAGGGCGGCGACTGCAGCAAGCCCGATGCCGCCTGGTGCGTGGCCGCCCAACCGGGTGGGCGCCACCTGTACGTCAAGGCCAAGAGCGCCGCCGATGCTCCCAACAACCTGGCGGTCATCACCGACCGACGCTCGCACGCCCTGCGTTTTGTGGTGTTGCCGGACGGCGACCGCCAGACGCCTGTCTTTCGCATGGCCATCCGGTCCCCCAAACCCGCAGCAGCCCCGCCCAGTCTGGCGGAGATGGAACTGGATGCGCTGGCGAGCTTGCCGCCGATCCCGCCCCCACCGACGGCCCAGCAGATCGTGGCGGAGCGTCTGGCGGCCAAGCCCACCGTGCTCAACACCCAGTACGCGCTGGCCGAAGGTGCCGGTTCGGTAGACATCGTTCCCACACTGGTCTACGACGACGGTCGGTTCACCTACCTGCGCTTCCCAGGCAACCGCGAGGTGCCCGCCGTCTTCCATGTGCTGGGCGACGGCAGCGAGACCCTGGTCAATGCCCGCATGGAGGACGACATGCTGGTGGTGGACCGTGTCAGCCGCCGCCTGATGCTGCGAGCGGGGTTGGCCGTGGTGGGCATCTGGAACGAAGCATTTGATCTGGAGGGATCGCCGGCCAAAGGTTCCACCACCGTGCCCGGTGTGCAGCGGTTGTTGAAGACCGATCCCTCCCATTCACCCTCCAGCACGGGAGCAAAACCATGACTGAACGACCCATGGGTTCGTCGGCGCCAAACGACGATCCATCGCCGCAGGACAGCGGCAACACCATCAGCCCCCTGCCTGGCGAAGCGGGTGTTCCCAACGTTGCCCGCCGCCAGCCCCTCAACCTGTCCTGGAAGAACATCTCGGTCATCGGCCTGGTGGTGACCATGGTCGCAGGCATGAGCGGCCTGTACCTCTACCGCTACATTGACCACAACAGCGATGCAGAGAGAGACAAGTCGTTGCTGAGAGACCGGCCCTCGGCCGCGGGCGCTGGCACCCGCCAGTTAGACATGACACAGCCTGCGGCGTCTCGTGTGCCTGCGTTGATTCCCACACCCGCAGAAGCGGCCGACCCCATCGGGTTGCGGAACACAGGCACGGCCACACCGTCCGGACCCAAAGCCCTTTCGCCGGACGACGCACCAGTGCTGGTGGTGTCGTCCCGCCCGGGCGGCGTCGCTGGCGCCAACGGTGACACCACGCAATCGTCCAACGATCCAGCGGCGACCACGTCCCAGCAACTGCAGGACTACCAGCGCCGACTGCAAGGGCTTCTGGACAACCTGACCCAGGGCAATACCGTTCCAGGAGGTTTGGGAAGCTCAGGTGCGGAATCAACGCCGTCACCTGACACCGGACCTAGCCTTCGTACTGCGGCGGCCAGCCTGTTCGGCGGCGACTTGCAGGGCTCCGCCACACCCCGGGTGAAAGCCACCACGCTGGGCGACCGCAGCCTCACCCTGCCCAAGGGCACAGCTTTCACCTGTGCACTCAAGACCCGAGTCATCAGCGCCACCTCCGGCCTGGTCGGCTGCCAGGTGCAGCGCGACGTGTACAGCGACAACGGCCGGGTGCTGCTGATCGAGCGCGGATCGCACCTGGACGGGGAATACCGTATCGCATCGGTACGGCCCGGCACGGTCCGCATTCCCGTGCTGTGGACCCGCATCCGCACACCGCACGGGGTCACGGTGGATGTTGAATCGCCAGGCACCGGGCAGCTGGGCGAGTCGGGCATCGACGGCCATGTGGACAACCGCTGGGGCGACCGCATCGGCGCCGCGATGCTGCTTTCCCTGATCGACGACTCGGTCAAGCTGGTCATCCAGAACCAGATGCAGGACCGCGACGCAGACACCATCGTCCTGCCGTCCACCACCGAAAACACCAGCAAACTGGCCGAAAAAGTGCTGGACAGCACCATCAACATCCCGCCGCTGATCTACCAGAACCAGGGCGGCATCGTCGGCATCTACGTGGCCCGCGACGTGGACTTCTCATCGGTCTACGCACTGCAGCCGGTCGAACGATGAACGCCCTGCCCTTCACCGAAGACGCCCAGCCAGACGGCTGGTGTGGCGACGCGACCTCGGTGGTCGAGTTCCTGCGGCCGCTGCGCGAACAGCTGGATGCTCCGGGTGTGCTGGAGGTCTGCGTGAACCGCCCCTGCGTGCTGCAGGTGGAAACCGTGCAGGGCTGGCAGCAGGTAGACGCGCCCAACATGACGCAAGAACGCTGCCTGTCGCTGGCCACAGCCGTGGCCACCTACTGCGACCAGCAGATCAACCAGGAACGCCCCCTGCTGTCGGCCACGCTGCCCAGCGGGGAGCGCATCCAGTTCGTCATTCCTCCAGCCGTGACGCGCGGCACTGTGTCCATCACGGTGCGCAAGCCATCGGAGCTGATCAAGCGGCTGGACGACTTCGAAAGCGACGGCCTCTTCAATCGAATCGATGAACGCGCTGAAATGGGTGACGATGACGACGGCCTTCAGCCTTTTGAAAAGCAGCTGCTCGCGTTGAAATCGGCTGGTCGTTATGCGGAGTTTCTGCGGCTCGCAGTGCAGAAGCACCAGACCATCGTGGTCAGCGGCAAGACCGGATCTGGCAAGACCACCTTCATGAAAGGCCTGGTGGAGGAAGTGCCGCACCACGAGCGCCTGATCACCATCCAGGACACGGCAGAACTCACCCTGCCCAACCACCCGAACGTGGTGCACCTGTATTACAGCAAGGACGCACAGGGCACAGCACGCGTCACGGCCAAGTCGCTGCTTGAAGCCTGCCTGCGCATGAAGCCCGACCGCATCTTCCTGGCCGAGTTGCGCGGCGAAGAGTGCTTCTCTTTCATCCGCCTGGCCGCTTCCGGTCACCCCGGCAGCATCACCAGCGTGCACGCCGGCAGCTGTGCTCTGGCACTGGAACAGATGTCGCTCATGATCCGCGAGAGCAGCGCCGGCGGTGGTCTGCGCCTGGACGAGATCAAAGGCCTACTGGGCATCGTGATCGACGTCATCGTGCAGTTCGGGCGCGACGAACGTGGGCGCTTCATCTCCGAGATCGCCTACGAGCCGCGCCGCAGGCGTTTCGCCTCCGACGACAACCATTCTGGCAACGCACCCGATGCTCAAGCCAGCCTGTTTGACGGGGTGCAGACATGAGCGCGTCCTTGGCCCTGCCCATGGCGTCCTGGCCAACTGCTCGGAAGGTGGCGGCCAGCGTGTTCATGCTCTTCGGGTTCGCTGCACTGGTGTTCGCGGCCCTGTACCTGTCGGCCTTGCTGTTCCTGGTCTTCAGCAAGGCAAACCCCAAGCTTGCGGGCTGGGACAGCATCCTGGGCTATTGGCAGCTGTATGCCGATGTGCCAGTGCTTCGGCGGCGGATGGTCACGGCCATCGGAATGGCTGGCTTTGTCACGCTGATCGTTTTTCCGGGCGCCATGTACGCCGCCAGCCGCCCGCGCCGAGCCTTGCATGGCGATGCCCGCTTCGCCTCCACCGCTGAAGTCAAGCGCGCCGGACTGCTGCTGACCGATCAGCAAACCAACACCCCGAGCATCCTGGTCGGCCGCTTCCATGGTCACTTCCTGGCTCTGCCCGGTCAGCTCTCCGTCATGCTGTCCGCCCCCACCCGCAGTGGCAAGGGCGTCGGTGTGGTGGTGCCCAACCTGCTGAACTGGCCGGATTCGGTGGTCGTGCTCGACATCAAAGGCGAGAACCACGCGATCACCGCAGGCTACAGGGCGAAGCACCATCAGGCGGTCTACGCCTTCTCACCTTTCGACGAAGAAGCCCGCAGCCACCGCTGGAACCCGCTCACCGCGGTTCGCACCAGCCCCCTGCACCGCGTCGGTGACCTGTTGGGCATCGGCCAGGTCTTCTACCCCAACGACGGCAGCGGCACCTCGTCCGAAGCCTTCTTCAACGACCAAGCCCGCAACCTCTTCCTCGGTCTGGGCCTGCTGTTGCTGGAAACGCCTGAGTTGCCCCGCACGGTGGGCGAAATGCTGCGGCAGTCTTCTGGGCAAGGGCGCCCCTTGAAAGAACATCTCAGCGGCCTGATCGAGCAGCGCAAGGAAGCCGGCAAGCCGTTCACTGATGAATGCCTGGATGCCCTGCAGCGCCTGCTGTGCAATTCGGAAAACACCTTGTCCAGCGTGGTGGCTACGTTCCATGCACCACTGACGATCTTTGCGGATGCGGTGGTCGATGCCGCCACCAGCGCCGACGACTTCGACCTGAGCCAGTTGCGCCGCCAGCGCATGTCGGTCTATGTGCGCATCCCGCCTCACCGCCTGGCCAATGCCCGGCCGCTGCTCACCCTGTTCTTTTCCCAGCTCGTCAGCCTCAACACGCAGCACCTACCGGAGCACGACCCGTCGCTCAAGTACCAGTGCCTACTGGTCAACGACGAGTTCACCGCCATGGGCCGGGTCGGGATCATCACCCACTCCGCAGCCTTCCTGGCCGGCTACAACCTGCGCCTGCTGACCGTGGTGCAGGCCATGTCGCAGCTGGACGCGGTCTATGGCGACAAGGAAGCCCGCACCTTCGCCACCAACCACGGCCTGCAGATCCTGTTCGCCCCGCGCGAGCAGCGCGATGCCGACGAATACAGCGCCATGCTGGGCCACTTCACGGAGCGCGTCATGTCCCGGGGGCGCAGCCGCTCCTTCAGCGGACAAGGTCACAGCACCATCAGCCGCAACGAAAGCGAGCAGCGACGATCTCTGCTGTTGCCGCAAGAGTTCAAGGAACTGGGTACCGAGCGGCTGGTGGTGATCTGCGAGAACTGCAAACCCATCCTCGGCGAAAAGATCCGCTACTTCCAGGACCGGGCGTTCACAGACCGCCTGCTACCCGCCCCCAAGGTGCCGCAGATGAACATGGATCAGCACCTCGCCAAAGTTCAGCAACGGTGGCGCTTTGCCGAAGACGAACTTCCGCCCGGGCAGACCAGCATGGACATCGGCGTTCTGAATCACGACGTCAAGCTGACCAAAGACCAGATGGAAGGTCCACCCGAGAAGCTGGCGGAGACCTGCATCGGCTTCTTCGACTACAGGCTGGAAGCTGTCGGTGAAGGCGGGTCCATCGAGCCGGTCGAAGAGATCGATGAGGTCGAGTCCACCCCGGCCCATCCTTCCGTACCGTCCATCACCAGCAACACAGAACCCATCCGGCTCGAAACCCTGGAGGAACAGCCATGACCACCCACCCGACCCCGCGCACTGCGCTGACCCTGGCGAGCCTTGCGCTGCTGGGCGCCTGCAGTTCACCGCCCAAGCCCCCCACCGTGGACGAATCTCAGAAGCGGCCCGCCAATGCGCAGATGGCCGTCGACCTGCAGGTGTGCAAGAACGATTTGCAGAATACCCGCATCCAGGCCAAAGAATCCAGCCGCCTCGCCGAGACCACCACCGCCACGTTGGCCCACATGGCGGCGCGCCAGCAGCTGGTGGCGTCGATTCAGGAGAAAGCGCAAGCCAACAGCGTGCGCATCGTCCACTTCGACTTCAACAGCACCCGGGTCTCGATCCCCGCCGAGGAGGCATCGGCTCTGGTGGAAGAAGCCAAGACCGCGCCGCTCGTGGTGCTGAGGGGGCGCACCGATGGCACCACCGACTCTTCAGCCGAAAGCCGTATCGCGCAGGCCCGGGCCAACGCCGTGCGCGACTACCTGATTGCGGCGGGCGTGGACGCCGCTCGCATCCGCACCACCCACCAACCCAGCGGTGACCACCTGGCCGACAACAGCAGCCAGAGAGGCAAAAACCTCAACCGCCGCGTCGAGATCGAGGTGTACCGGGTGACACCGGTGTCCGCTCAAGCCCCTGCCCCTTCCCAACTCTGACAAACCGCCAGCCGGAATCAACCACTGAAGGAGACCACCATGGATGAAAGAGCTGCACCGGCCCGGCGCGTGGATCAGACCACGGCAAACACCAGCGCCTCCTTGGGCGGCACGGTGGAACCCGTGGATCGCGCCGCCGTCGCCATCCGCACCTTCCAGGCACCCGAGCCGGAGCCGGGCGAGCGGTATGAACTGCGCGACCCGTTCGCCGAACTCACCTACCGCACCGACCGCTACCAGGACATGGTGGCCAAGGCCGACCAGCTCGGCGCCAACCGGTTCGTCGTCGTAGATGTGCGCGGGCAAAAGTCCTTCGTTCACAAGATCGACGGCCAATGGCAGCGAGACGAATCCCGTGATGCCCAGCCCCCTGCGACTGCACCGCAAGCGAAACCGGCAAAGACCGATCCAGCACGCCAGACGGCGGAGTCGAATGTCATCCCCCTGCCCGCCAAAGACAAAGGCATCGAAACACCCGAAGCATCCAGCCCGCCAGCCAGCGCCCGCATGGAGGTCCAGGCCGAACGCGAAGCCCTCGTCTCCCGGCTGGAAGCCGCCTTGGTGGACCGCTACATCATCAAGCGCGCCCCGGTCACGCTGGGCGACGTCAGCCTCGGTCTGACCGAATACCGCTTCCGCGGTGATACCTCTCGCGTTGCCTTCACCGAATCCACCTTCCGACTGGTCACCGACACCAACAGCCCCTCAGTGGCCCGCTCCATGGTCGATGTGGCCGAAGCCCGCAACTGGCGGTCCCTGCGAGTCACGGGCAGCGAAGACTTCCGGCGCCTGGTCTGGCTGGAAGCCGCAGCGCGCGGTGTGAAGACCCTGGGCTACGAGCCCAATCCGGCCGACCTGGAACGCCTCAAGGTGGAGCGCGAGCTGCGCCAGATCAATCGCATCGAGCCCAACCGGGACGCCAGCGCACCCACGGCCGCCACCAACACCGACAAACCATCGGGTCGCGGCAGCGGTGGCCGCAAGACCGTGCTGGCCGCCATCGAAGCCATCCTCGTCGCCAACCGCGTGCCCGAGAAACGGCGCGAAGCCGTCATGGTCGCCGCCGCCGAGAAGCTCGCCCAGCGCATCCGCGACGGCCAGAACCCCAGGGTCCGGGTCTACGACAAGAACGCACCGCCCCAGCGCCCGGCCGTGACACCTCAACCAGATCAGCAGCGCAGTCGCGAACGCGCTGCGCCGGCTCGTTGAAGTTTTGCAATGACCACACCTGTGGCCTCAGACGCGGTCTACGCCATTGGTGACCAGCGCTGGGCGAGAGACGCCCCCGGCTTGGCAGAGGCCATTGCCAACGCGCACGAACACCACCTGCGCCCCCGCTGCCTGTGCCAGCCCATCGGGCCGGGCGTTGACATGTACGTGGCCCGCGTCCTGAACGGTTACACCGTCAAACGCATGCCCAATACTGGCAGCCAGCACGCCACCACCTGCCCGTCTTATGAACCGCCGGCCGAGTTCAGCGGCCTCGGCCCGCTGGTCGGCACCGCCATCGTCGAGAACCCGGCCACCGGCACCACGACCCTCAAGCTCGACTTCCCGATGACCAAGCTGCCCGGCCGGGCCGCGCAGCCCCCCTCCGCCAGCACCAGCAGCAGCGTGGTCGCCCACGGCCACCGGCTAGGCCTGCGCGCCCTGCTGCACTACCTGTGGGATCAGGCCGAAATGACCCACTGGAACCCCGGCTTTGCCGGCCGGCGCACCTGGGGCACCGTGCGCAAGCACCTGCTGCAGGCCGCCGACAACAAGGTCGTCCACTGCCACGCCCTGCTGCGCAGCCTCTACGTCCCCGAAGTGTTTTCGGTGGAACAGCACGAGGCGATCCTGTCCCGCCGGCAACGCTTGTGGGCCCATGGCGCCCCGAGACACGGACAACCCCAGCCCCTGCTGCTCATGGTGGCCGAAGTCAAGGACATCGCGCCCGCTCGCTACGGGCACAAGGCTGTCTTCAAACACCTGCCTGACCAGGCCTTCGTGCTGGACGACGCGCTGTACCGGCGCCTGGGCAAGAGCTTTGAACACGAACTCACCCTCTGGGGTACCGAGCCCGACCTGCATCTGCTCATGATCGCCACCTTCCGGGTTGACGAAGCTGGCACGCCGGGCATCGTGGAACTGTCCCTCATGCTCACCACCGCGCAGTGGCTGCCGGTGGACGACGGCTGGGACAGGCAACTGGTCGGGGCGCTGGTGCGACAGGGGCGCAGCTTCATCAAGAGCCTCCGGTACAACGTGCCCACCACCCAGGCACTGGTCTGCGCCAGCCTGCTGGACTGCGGCCTGACCCCCTGTCCTCTCTTCATTGACCGCGAGTACAACCCGAAAGCATCCCCGTCGGCCGAAATCACAGAGCCCGACAGCGACAACCCTGAATGGCGGTGGAGCCCAACCCAGGGCGACATGCCTGCGCTGCCGCTGCGCCAGCAGACCGACCCGATCCAGCTTCCTCACCCAGCTCCTTCCAGTTCCGATATCAGGAATTTTCCAGATATCCGAATCAAACCAAATATATAAACGTATATCCGAAAAGGATTTTTTGACTTAGAGTCCAGATATCCATCCACCCCATTTCAGATTCCAGCCCCCATGGTTCAGTTTGTTCACCACCCGCTGCGGCTGCTGAACCCCAGCTTTGACTCGCCGCTGCTGGATGTATTGACAGACCTGGAGCACCTGCGGCGCCTGCAGATCCAGGGCACCACGCCCATGCCGGTGTTCATGCAGCTCAAGCAGGTCTTCCACGTGCTGGAGAGCCTGGCCTCGGCACGCATCGAGGGCAACCACACCACCCTGGCCGACTACGTGGAAGCCCGGGTCATCGACGGTCCGAATCGGTCCGAGCAACTGCAGGAGATCGCCAACATTGAGCACGCCATGCAGCAGTTGGAAGACAGCGTGGAACCCGGCGCCCCGTTGACGGAGCACCTGCTGCGCGGCCTGCACGCCACCACGGTGGCCGGCCTCAAGCGGGAAGGCGACACCAACCCCGGCGGCTACCGCCAGGGTACGGTGAAGATCGCCCAAGCCGAACACCTGCCGCCCGAAGCGCCCCAGGTGCCGGACTACATGACCGAGCTGGTCACGTTCATCAACCGGGCGGACCCGCCCAAGTACGACCTGATGAAGGTCGCGCTGGCGCACCACCGGTTTGCCTGGGTGCACCCGTTTGGCAACGGCAACGGCCGGGTGGTGCGCCTGCTTACCTACGCCATGCTCATCAAGTACGGCTTCCGCGTGAACGCGGTGGGCCGGCTTCTCAACCCGGCCGCCGTGTTCTGCGCCGACCGCAACGCCTACTACGCCCGGCTGGGCGACGCCGACGCAGGCACCGACGAAGCGCTGGAGCGATGGTGTGTATATGTGCTCAGCGGCGTGCGCGACGAACTGACCAAAGTAGACCGCCTGGCTGACTACGAACACCTCAAATCCAAGGTGCTACTGCCTGCGGTGAACTACGCCCGCGAACGGCAGCTGATCACCCCGCTGGAACAGGCCGTGCTGACCACCACCATCAAAGCCGGCACGGTGAAGGCGGGCGACCTGGAAGCCGCCATGCCCGACCTCAACGCCAACCAGCGCACTTACCAGATACGCAAGCTGGTGGACGGCGGCATGCTGCAACCCATCAACCCGGGCGCCCGGCAATACAGCATTGGGTTCAGCCACAACATGCTCCTGCGTGGCGTGGTGCGCGCCTTGACGGATGAAGGGTTCATACCCGAAGCGCTAGTTGCGCCGCAGGCTAAACCTGCAGCTTAGCGCCGAGCAGCAGCCTTTGTCTCGGCGGCACTCAACAAGCCAAGAGAAACCACCATGTCATAGTGTGCAACGGTCAATAATCTACATACATGGCTACGGATGAACTTTCCTCGCCATCACAAAAAATACGAGATTTGGCTCTACACCGGTCGGAGAATCCTAGGAAAGACAAGGACACATGGCAACAGCAAAGAAACCAAGGTCGCCGAAAGCACCTCCGTCTCAGCTCCAGACGGTGCGCCAGATTGCGACCGCCGATCTAAAGTTTGACCCGGAAAATCCACGGTTCTACCGCCTGAACGACGCGAGCAATGTGGAAAGCGTCGTCGAGGAAATGCTGGACAAGGAGGGGGCGCAGAACCTTATGCTCTCCATCGGGCAGAAGGGGTACTTTGCCGGCGAACCGTTGCTTGTGGTTTCCGAGGATGGCAATGCACCCTTTACGGTGGTTGAAGGCAATCGCCGCCTAGCTGCGGTGAAGCTGCTGAATGGAGAAATCCCACCGCCAGCGCGCCGGAAGACCTCGATCGGCCAAATCCGCGCCGAAGCGGTGGTCAAGGAATTCCCTGTTGCCTTGCCTTGCCTTGTCTACACGGCCAGAAAGGACGTCCTACGCTACCTGGGCTACAGGCACATTACCGGCATCCAGGAATGGGATGCTCTCTCCAAGGCTCGGTACCTTGCGGAGCTGAAAGAAACTTTCTATTCAAATGATACGAAGACGGATCAGCTCAAGTCGCTGGCTAACGAGATCGGCAGCCGGAGTGACTATGTTGCTCAGTTGCTCACGGCGTTGAATTTGTACATACGCGCTGAAAGCAGCCAAAACTTCTTCGGCCTGCCTCTTACTGCAAAGGATGTGGAATTTTCCTACTTAACTACAGCGCTGAACTACTCCAGCATCTGCGAATGGCTAGGCCTTGAGAATAAAAGCGACGTGGAGATGCCTGGCCTGCAAGAGGCAAACCTAAAGCGTGCATTTGGTTGGTTCTTCTCGAAGGACCAGCTAGGCCGTACTGTTCTCGGAGAATCCCGCAACCTTTCAGATCTGGCAGCGGTCGTCCAGAATCCTGAAGCGGTCAAAGTGCTCTTGGAGACAAACCAACTCGCCGAAGCCTATTTGTACAGCGACGGTCCGCTCCAGGCACTGGAAAACGCCATGCAGGCAGCCATTGACCGCGTCAACACAGTGTGGAAGATGGTTCCCAGCTCCAACACCGTCAACAGCTCGCACCTGGAAATGGCCAAGAAGCTCGCTGAACAGGCGCGCCTTGTCCGGACGGCGATCGAGTCGAAGCTGGAGCAGTAATGTTCATATCACTGGACCAGCCGCCCCAGGGGACGGAAGGCATGTTCTGGGCCGATTTCGCTGAAATCAAAGCCCTTGTCCATCCCGATAGATGTTTCACGTCGGGGGACCTATCGGGCGTTGCGCAGCGGGCCAAGGACATGGGGCGTGGATTTGAGCCAGCTGCTCGTTGGCGCGACATCTTGAACTACGTACAGATCCGTGGCGCTGCATTCGGCACTGCGTATCCATTCGAGGTTTCCGACGATCAAGACACCATTGCAGTTGCTTTCGACGGTTCCCAGCGGCAACGCCTCTATCTCGCACTGCTTCTGGCGTCGTCCCTGCGCACACTTGAGAAGGGTCGCAGGAATGGAGTTGCTCGCATCTTTGAGGAAATTTCGTTTGCCGTCTTTTCGAAGCTCCTGCCCCCTGGATCCGAGATCCGGGCAACATGGGCAGGGCCTGGCCGGCCTGCACCCTACGAGGGTACGCTGTTCCAGAAGCTGACGGCATTGGCTGCCGACTTGCGCTGCACACCCAACTTTGCCCAAGCCGACTTCAATCTCGCAGACACCGGCGATGGTGGCATGGACATTGTCGCTTGGCACCCCATGAGTGACCTTCGGTCAGGCATTCCCATCGCAATGGCCCAATGCGGCTGCTCGCGCGATGACTGGGAACACAAGCAACTAGAAGCGCATCCGGTCAAGCACAGCCATCGGCTGCCCGTCATGCATCCTTGGGCTAACTACTACTTCATGCCGCTCGACTTCCGGCGTGCAGATGGAGATTGGGCAAAGAAAAGCGATCTAGCTGAGGTAATCATTGTTGACCGCCTCCGCATTCTTGGGCTTGCCGAGCAATTTGCAGTTCTCGATGAAATGCCAGCTTTCGCATATGTCGACGAGGCCCGCGCCGCAGCTATCACGTGATTCATCTGCCCCCAGCAGAGAGTCGTTCAGATTGCGAGCAGATCACGAACCTGTGCATCCAACAAAGCGAGATCCGAAGGACTCGCATTCCCTGACCTAGCCGTCAGGTCCCGGGCAATGCTTCCGATCGCGGCCATCTGCTCGTCTCCTTCGTCGAACTTCGGAATATTCAGGTATTCCGCTACGCTTGCCCCGAGACTGAGCTGGGCAGCATATGCGGAAACGGCCTTGGCGATGATGGGCGCATTCAGGAAGCCCGTCAGATAGGCGGCCTCCGGCTCCGAGTCCACAGGTATGAAATAGAGCTTGTGATCCGGAATCACGGTCTTTTCCCCCGCGTAGTCGATCTCTGCGCTTCCGATGTAGGCGGCAGCAAACGAGTTACCCATTTCCCTCCAAAGCACCTTGAAGGGTGCAAACGTGTAGGGGCCAGTGCTCCAGAGCGAGTAGAACGCCTGCCCCCTCTGGAACCTTTTCAAGCTCGAGCGCTGTTCAAGTTGGTCTTTAAAGCGATTGAGGAACTTGAAGGTCTGCGGGAATGCCGCCGGCAAATCAGGGTCGCCATGCATGCCCCGCTGAGGTACGAGGATGCGAAGCTCTGGTTCAGGCACCGCATTGAATGGTGCAACACCGCGCCCGCGCAAGAGCGGAAACAAGTGCTCAGACTCGACGTTCGCCGTGACCTGTGGAATGCCTTTCGTTTTCCCGATGTCCGCTACGTTTTGCACGGTCACCAGTCCCGGCCCGGACTGGCCGGTAGCGTGGACCCAGAAGATCCCGTTACGGTCTGTGGTAATCCCTTTTCGAGCCTTGTATTCAGGCTTTGCTCCCGCAGCAAAAACCTTCGCGAACACTTCTTGGTCCTGCACAGATCCCACAAGCCACGGCCGCATTCCATCACCGCCAGGTACCGGCACCGCGATACCGTCGATGCGCTTGGCGATGAGGCGGAACTGCTCCGCGGAAGCATAGGTCCGCAGGTTCGGTGAAGCGTCCTCGCCCGCTACCCAAGCGCGGTATGGAACAGGGAATTCTGTGGGCGCATCCCTTTGCACCATCAGGAACGTTGCATGGTTGCTAACACCGTCAAAGGGCCTGATCTCTTGGTAGTCCTCGACCAGCAGAACCTTGCACGGTAAGCGCCCGTTATCGATCGAAAACCGCCTGAATCCGGCGCTGGATTCGGTGGTGAACACCGAGCCTGGCAGGAAGAAGCCAAGCCGCCCGTCCTCGGCGAGATAGTGCTTCACCGCCTGGTAGGTGATCACGGTCGAGATGTCCGACTCGATGCCGCCCACCCACTTATCCGTACTGAATACGCCGAGGCCGCGGCAGTGCTGCTGGATCGACTGGGCGTAGTCCTTGGGTAGATTGCTCCATTTCACCCATGGTGGGTTTCCGCAAACGTGCGAAGACGGCGGGATCGCGCCGGCTGCGAATCGGTCGGCCAGTATCGAGCACCAGATGCCGTTCCAGCCTTGGTCGTGCAGATCCACCAAGTTAGCGACTGTCGTGCTGACGATCGCAATGTCAGAAGGGTCCAGGCCCATACTTTGGAGGTCGAAAAAGATGGAACTGCAGATTTTTGCTGCCGGATAGTCGGCATCGATCAGCGTCCTGACCTTCGAGAAGATCCGGAAGAACTCTGGGTGCGCGATCATCCGCTCTGGGACGGAAAACTCCCTGGGACCGACCTCTGTATGCAGCATGTAGCTGTAGTTGGAAAAGAAATCGACAGCAGCTGGATTGATGGCGTCCGCCAAGTACACCGGCAACCGGATGGGCTGCGCCGGATCCAGGTGCGGTGACAAGAAGACGGCAAGCGACCCCTTTGCTGCGAGAACGGCAAGGGGGTTGAGATCGATTCCGTGAATCCCTGCGAGCAGGGACTGCGCGGTCGCGCCGCTGCAGGCTTTGCGGCGGCGCCTGATTGCTTCGAGCAGGAAGGTGCCTGACCCGCATGTCGGGTCGGTCAGCGAATCGGCAGGTTCCCACCCCATCAAGTCCATCCCGTGCTCCGCCAGCCAGTCAGGCGTGTAGAACTCGCCAAGCGCATGCCTGACTTCCCTGGGAATAAACCGCTCGTAAATGCCTTTAAAAAGGTCGCGCGTCGTATCCGCGTGCTTCTTCGACACGGTGAAATCAACGCCCCCGAGCCGGCCGAGAAGCGCGCCGAGATGGGGCTGGTAACGGGGCCAGTCCCCGTCATCCAGGTACCAGGAAAAGAAGTCTCCGCTGAGCATGTTCAGGATGCCCGCATGCTCGAAAAGCTCGCCCGTTTCGACCGCCCGCAGCCGTTGCGCGATAGGTACGCCTTGCTGCAGCACGTCCTGGCTGGCACGTGGCAGCGCACAAGCAGCCACAACTTTCGCAATGATGGCGATGTAGGTGTTCAGCGCAAAAAGGTAGGCTGCCGGGTTTTCTTGGTACGGCTGGTCATGCGAAATCTCCTGCCGGGTGAGCAGCTTCTTCATCTGTGCTGGCTGGAACCCCACGACCTGGCTGAACAGCCTGCGCCACTCAGCAAACAGCATTTTCGTTTTCGAGGTGGCAGGCGAAGCATCCGCTTTGCAGATGCTGGCATAGAGTTCTGGAATGAGCGCGGACCCATATTCGGAGTCCGGTCCCACCAGCGCTTGCAGGAGCTGCGGATGTACGAGCGGGCGGCCATCGTTCTTCAGTGCAGCAAGCAAGCGGTCCGCCGAAAAAGCGTCGAACGCAACAACTCCCTCCCAGGTAGCGGCAGCCCCTTCGAACTTGCCAAAGGTTACATGGGCTCCATCCCAGGCGACTAGCACATACTCCTGCAGCGCCCTGCCCTCCTCCGCGGAGATCAGCTCTGCATATTCTTCAGCTTGCTGGCGCGCATGGCTCGCCTTGCTTCCCGCGCGCCCGCCGAACGACTTGGGTGGCTCATACTCGATGATCACTGCGCCGTGTGCCACATCGGCGAATTTGGTCGGCTTGCCCGTAGTTTTAAGGGCCCGCTCAAGCTGGAACGGAGTCCAAGGGATCGACAGGGCAAGGCAGGCTTGCTCCAGCGCGTTCTCCAATTCATGCCTCAGCTGGGCTTCGTTCCTTGAAGCCTCTGAAGCAGAAAGCACTGCGTTGACCAGCAAAGAGCATGCGCGGCGAGTCACAGGCCTTCCCATGCCATTTTGCGAGCAATGTCCATCCGGGCTTACCTCGCCTTGGAAGGTACTGCGCCAGTGCTGACCAGGCCCGCGCCGGAAAATAAGTGCGAGAAGATCGCCTTAGCCAGCTTGGGTGGAACAGCATTGCCGATCTGCGTGAACTTGGATGCAGTGTCGCCGACGGGGACGAATTTGCTCCCGAAGGTTTGTATGCGCGCGCACTCACGCCAAGAAAGCCTGCGCGCCTGTTCCAGCTTTGGTCGGCTCGGATCTGCCGCAAGGTGCTCGTACTGGTCAGAGAAGTCCCACCGTTGCTTCCATCCATCAGCGAGGTTCGACCACGTCAGCGTCATAACCGGACTGGCTGGATGCAGCGTGATGTGCCGCCAGTTGGCCACAACAGTGAACCCAGGATCAGCCCACTTGGCCTTGCGGTTCCGTGACATGTAGTACCAGGAAAAGTGGCCAGTGGGATCGTGCGGCCGCTCGTAGAACTCGCCCTCCGGCCAAAGAGGCAGGCTTTTGATTGCTTCGCCGTGTGACGCATACGGTTTAAGCGGACCAGATGATTTGGTCTCTTTCCCGTGCGTCGGAGAGGGAAACTCGAACTCCTGGTTCAAGTCTTTCCGCACACCAACGATGAAAAGGCGCTTGCGGGACTGCGGCACGCCATAGTCCCTAGCATTCAGTACCTGATAACTGACGTTGTAGCCCTCTTTTCCATAGGCATCCACCTGCTCCCTCAAGAACGTGCCACTGTTCAGCTGCTTCAGTCCTGACACGTTTTCGGCAACGAAATACTTTGGGCGGACGATGCTGATGACGCGCAGGAACTGCTTATAGAGGTTGGTACGCTCGTCTTTCTCAGGATCCCTATTTCCCGCCATCGAAAATGACTGGCATGGATAGCCACCGACGACAACATCAGCATTTGGAAATGCTCCGATGCCGGCGATATCCTCATTCCGGATGTCTGCATCGGGAAAGTACTTTTCGAGTGTCTTGCAAGCGTCGGCAAGCACATCGTTTGAAAAAATAACATGACCGCCAGCCGACTCGACGCCGAAATCCATCCCTCCACACCCAGAGAAGAGGGATAGGACCCGAATTTCATCGCCATTCTTTTCAAATATGTTGCTCACGTTCTATTGCTTCTCAGCTGTGCATCTTCGGCATCGGCGCCTTGCGGGAGAAGCGGCCACTTGGATTTCAAGTAGCCATCGATCGCGTCCCTAACAACCCAAGCCAGAGAAACTTTGTTCTCTGCTGCGATCTTTTCTAGAACCTGGTATTGCTGTTCAGAAAAGCTGATCGACGCGCGGACGGTGCGCTCGTGCATGCTGCTATCGTGACGTTTTGACGGAGACTGCATAGCTTTTTTACCGCGGTTGGAGAGCCTCTTCACCGTATTACACCACAGTGGTGAACGCGCCATCCGCGGCCCCTTGCATCAGCTGCGACGGCTAGGTTCGTACTGATGTGGGGCCTATGAATTGCCGAATCCGCTCTTCCGTCGCCTGGAGGTCCCGGACCTCGCACTCCCAAAGCTCAAGGACCGCCCAACCAAGATCCGGCAATGCATATTGCATGCGTCCCGCGCGCGGTTCGCCTCGATTTTTGGAGACCACTTCCCCAGGTTCGACTTTGATCCAGGCGCCAGCTTGCATCCGTGCCCATGCCAGAAGCAGCCGTGCACCAAGATGGCCTTCCGATGCTTGGGCAGGACCACATCTGGGCGACCAGGTAGGTCTTTGCGATGCAGCCGAAAGCGATACCCAAGGCGGTGCAGCAGCGACCTGACAGCAAGTTCAGGCTTGGTGTCTTGGCTTCAGTTCCGACTCATAAGACGGGATCTGGCATCCGGCGTTAGGGTGTCCATCAGGGATCGACATCTTGATCGCGAAGTGCCTGATGGCAGTTCAGCAGCCATCACGTCCATGCGACCCTGCAGGCCAAGTATTCGCTCAAAACAATGTGCACGAAATTGCCCTGCGTCTGTCCCACAAGGTAACGGTAGCGGCCCTCCTGGATGTCGAGCCAGCCATCTGCGACTTTGTCCCCGCTCGGGAACATTCGCATGAATGCTCTCGACCCAAGCTCCGGCCAGATAGCTGCAGGGCCGGGTTCCGGACACTCGAAGAAGGTGCGCTGAGCCTCACACATCCGCGCCAGCGGCACGAGCACGACCTCATCGGGTTCGTCCATCTCCTGGATGCTCAATTCGAAGTCGAGGTGGCCGCGCGCGAGCTTGACCACGATGCTCCTCACGCGATCCATGTCCGCCCTCCATGTCTGTCCGCCGATGGGGTCGTCGACCATCGAGGCTTGGATTTGGCTGGCAAGTTGCGGCGTACTTTGAAGGATCCTTGCAATATTCGTACGGCGTAGCGACGAGGGATCGGTGGAACCATTGATCGCGCATTCAATGAAGCACGCCAGGTATTGCTCATCTTTGGAAAACGATTGGTTGCATCTCTCGCACGCATTGACCACCGGCAGGTTCGGCGGGAACGGCTCATCAAGCAATACCTTAGAAGGGCAATGGTCACGCGTATTCGGCCTTCCACCACAAAAGACGCACATTCCCGTCGATCGTTCGTCAACGAATAGCTTTCGTGGATCATTCATCGCATCCTCTTTGAATATCTGAAATTGCTGTGGCGGTAGTTAACTTTGTTAACTTTGTTAACTTTGGTATGTCCGCGCTCCTCTCGCCGGCCGACCAGTTTGCAGCAATCTTGGTGCAGATTCTTTTGGGCATCAACGGCGAATCGGCATATCAACAACAGTATCCAGAAGCTGAGGTCCTATACCGGCCTCATGCGCCATCTTCTGCACATTCCAGGAGAAAGTCGCCTCCTGGATAAAGACCGCAATCGATCCAGCCAGCTTCACGTCCCGCGCGTCGGGTGATCCTGCCAGGGCACGCCCTATGTGCAGCCAGCCCTTCAAGGCTTCGGCCCTGCTGGTGCGGGCCTTGTCACCTGAAGTGCTGCTCGGACGAGGCTTCCTCAATCGCCCTGCCTCGCTGGCTTTCAGTTGCCACAGGTCAGGGTGGCTCTCGCTCCGTCCACGGGTAGCCTGCCGGGTGGCTTCAGCCTCGACCCCATAGCCACGCAACTTCTCAGCAAAGGTCTCGCGCCATCGCTGCAGGTCTGCCTTGCGCGGGTTAAGTCGTCTGCCGTTCATCGACTCCGCCCGCACGCTGATGTGCACGTGCGGGTTGGCCTGGTGGTCGTGCAACACCATCACGTACTTGTGGTCCGCCAGCTCGATCTGCGCGAACTCGCGTGCCGCCCGCTGGACGATCAGCGGGTCGGTGCCCCGGGGCATGGACAGCATGATGTTGAAGGCCTCGCGTCGGTACCCTTCATCCCCGATCAGACTGCCGCCGTAGCGCCAGTCTTCTCCCAGTTCGTGCACAGCCGACTTGCCGCGCACCGTGTCGCCTTGTTCGGTCTCGATGTCGAGTCGGCCGTTCTTGCTGATGTAGCGGAAGTGGGCGGCAATGGCCAGCATTCCCCGCCCTCCCCCGGTGACCTTGACCATGACCTGGGGCGCTCTCTTCACCACTGTGGCTTCGATGCGTTTGCGGATGGCGTCTGCGCGTTGACGCATGCCACCATCACCCAGCCTGGGCTGCGGCTTGACTTTGACCACCCGATTGCCCGGGTAGAACAGGCGATCACCCCACTGGATGAGCACCGCATCGATGTTCGGTGCTTGGCTCATGGCGTTCTCCTGGCAGTCACCGGCCGGGCCGGTGGGTGGTTTCGGCGGATGACACACGCGGGCGCAGATCAGCCATCAGGGCCGCCGCCAGGGTGAGGTGGCGATGGATGTCTCCGTCCAGCGCGTCGAGCATGTCGCGGTAGACCAGCGCCTTTTGCACGTTGCTCTGGGCCAGCAGGCGCGTGAGGGCGTGGATGTTGCGGCTGAGGCTGGAGAGCTGCGCGTTGGACGTGGTGAGCGCAGAGAGCATCTCGGTGCGGTTTGCGCCCGTGGTCAACGCGGGGATGCCGGCGACGAGCCCTGCCAGGTAGGCGCCGCGCGACAGCCCTGCTGCGCGCGCACCGGCTGCCAGTCTCTCGGCATCACAGGTTGTCAATCTGATTGACAACTTGATCTGGGACTGGCGCAAAGGGGCGATGCTCTCGAAGCCTGTGATCGGCGGTGGAAGCGATTCAGCCTGCCCAATTTCGCGGGCCACAGCCCGACGAACCAGCACCGACACGCTCTCACGCCGAGCCTGCGCATGGGCCACCAACGCGGCCTTCAGACCGCGCATATCGACCGTGACGAAGTCAGGGTTGTGGGTGTTCATGGGCCAACCGAAAGGTGCAAACGTGAGCGAAGCGAATCGTTTGTGAAACCGGCGGCGTGCCGCCTATCCTGCAATCAACCATGCACCTATGCTCTCCGAGGATCGCCCGATCCGAGGTGCTGGATTCGGTCGAAAATCCAGCCAGACCCTTGCGGCGCCGATGGCGGCCAGGTTGTCAATCTGATTGACAACCGGCCAGGCAGAGGTCGCATGCAGACACCTTTGAACCACCTGGGAAGGAACGCTTTGAACGACACGTCGCAGCCCCGCGGACTGGAAAGAACACTTGAGCGAGATGAGGTGCTGCGCCGGATCGGTCGCAACGTGGTGAATTTCCAGGTGGTTGAGGCCATGCTCAAGCACCTCAACGCCACCGCTTCGGTACACGGGCCAGCAAGCGAGTTGGCAGAGCGCATGGAAACGCAGAGAACTGCCGTGCACCGGAAGACCATGGGCGAACTGGCAGGCAGGATGGTGACCCATGTCCTGCAAGCACCACCCGAACACCAGACGCCGGACGAGATCTCGGAGCCCTGGGTTGGCTTTCACTTCTCTGTGGAAACCGACGCACAGTTCATTGACCAGCAGGACCAGGAGATGCGCGCCCTGGTGGACGCGCGCAACGATCTGATTCACCACTTCCTGCCGCGCTGGTATTCGGCAGTGGACGGCGATGCAGAAGCTGCCCTGGCTTACCTGGATGCCCAGCGTGACGAAACCTTTCGCATGCTGGACAGACTCAAGTGCTGGGTGACAACGATGGATGAAGGGCGGAAACAGCTGGCGGCCTTCCTTGCATCGCCTGAGGGTGAACGGCAGATGGAACTGGGATTCCTGCAGGGCAGTCACCTGGTGGCGATGCTTGGTGAAATCGCCCTGAAGACCGCAAGACCTGATGGTTGGACGTACCTCACCACGGCACTCAACTTGATCCGTAGAAAGGCGCCCGACGAGCTGGAAGATCTGCAGAGGCGCTACGGCCACCAGAACCTCAAAGGCATACTGCTGGCCGCCGAGTACTTCGATGTGATGGATGAAGCAATGTCCAACGGCGGCAGTCGCGCGGTGTACCGGATCAATGATCGGTACACGCTGCTAATTGGGCAAGGCGATGCGGCCGAACAGGTGTCGGCAACCAAGGATCTCCCTGTTGTCAATCAGATTGACAACTCGTGTCCCGCGTCAGGCCGATAAGGATCAGTCGACTCGTGTCAACAGCCTCCGGTTGGCCACCCGTCATGGGGATCACGAAGAGCTGTCTTGCCTTGGGCGGAGCCTGCAGCGTGTTCACCACGACCTCGGCTCCATCCAGAAGAGCAATCAATTTGAGTGGCTGTTGACGTGACTTCCGAGATGCTGTTGCAGCGTCTCCACTCCTGAGACCCGCCTCCATGGATTCGAGCAATGCTGATGTGCCGCGTCGGACGCTGCCAGAATCCACAGCAAGATCGGCCCGAAGTGCCATCACAGCATCCCGGGTGATGGGGCTGCGATCCGAAGTCCAAGCCTCAACGTACTGCGGATGTTCCCCGGCCAGCTTACGCAGCTCATGGAGTTCATTCAGACCGCGGCACCGCCCTTCCCGGTATGCGGCCAGCAACCAGTCGGGTGGATCGATCAACGCCGTCGCCAGCGTCACGTACTGCCGGCTCTTGCCGATGGCCCGAGCGATGTCAGCCTGCGTCTGCCCCTGGTTCAATGCGCGTTGAACGAACAGCGCAATCTCCAGCGGGCTCAGACCCTTGCGCTGCTCGTTCTCGATGAACTGGTCCACGCTGTTGGAGGTCTGGTCCACAAAAGCGGGTATCTCGGACAGTCCAACCCTTTTGCAGGCCCGAAGGCGCCGGGCTCCAAAGTTGAGCATCCAGCGCCCGGGCTGTGTCGGGTGCGTGCGCACCGAGACGGGCTGGCGCACGCCTCGCTCCCGGATGGTTTCGGCGAGTTCGTCCAGGCTCTGCTCGTCGAACTCCTGGCGGGGTTGATCCGGGTCTTCGTCGATGGTGTCCAGCGGAATCCGCAAGGGGGTTCCGCCCTCTCCCCCGATCGGCGGCAGCAGGTCCAGACTATCCAGCGACAGGGCCATGGTCCGCTCCGTTGATGGGGGCTGTTGAGGCTGTATGCGCAGGCGTTTCCGACAGCACGGCTTTGGCGATCACGACCATGGTCACCTCGATCTCGCGCCAGGCGTCTCGCGCGGCGGTCTTCTTCATCTCCCACAGCACCAGGCCTTCCGCCTGCGCTTCGGCCACGGCCGAGCGGCGCGGCATCGACGCGAACTGCCCTGGCTTCGGTCCGTAGGGGATCAGGATGGGGTGGAACTTCTGCACCAGTTGGAGGAAGTTCTCCCGCTGGAACGGCGTGGCCTCCACCATCACCGGCAGGAGCCCGATCAGGTGTAGCTTCGGGTTCAGCATGTTCTTGATCTTGCGCACACCTACCCGTGGGTGATTGAGCAGGGCGTGCACGCCGTCCAGGGCTTCCTGGTTGAGCTGGATCGGCGAAAGCACAAAGTCGGCCGAGGCAAGTGCCGTGGTCATGCGGATGTCCGGGTTGGGGTTGGTGTCGATGAGGCAGACATCGAACCGGCCGTCCATGGCCTTCAGGAAGGCCCGCAGGTGGTTCGCGAAGTCGTTGTGCAGGCCGGGCTGGCGCTCCAGCCCGGACAGGTCCCGGTCGGCGGCGACGAGGACGAAGTCCGCGGCCGGGATGACCGGGTTCGTCTGCGTGAGCAAGGCGCTGGCCGGGACTTCGGCCATGGCCGCGCGCTGGGACTTGCGCAGCGGATCGGAAAAATTGCCCTGGTGGTCCAGGTCGATGGCCAGCACGCGGCAACCGAGTTTGCGGAAGTAATGGGCCAGCAAGGTGGCGACGGCGGATTTGCCGACGCCCCCCTTCTGGTTGGCGAGCACAAGGGTCTTCATGGGGGAGTCCTCCGGCGCGACCGACAAGGGAGGTCGAGGCGGAGGACGTTTCCCGGGCGCCGCGCTCGATGCGCCAGCGGCCGGGATCGCGCGAGCCGGCGCCGGCCGGCGAGCGCGTTTCAAAACTTCACGCGCACGCACCGCCCGATGATGGGCGCGCTGCGGCGCGTGGGCGGCGCTGGATTTGGGGTCGAATCCAGCGCCGGGAACGCTCATACCCTGTGGATCAGGCCTTGAGCTTGCGCATCTCTTCGGCCAGCACCCACAGCGCGCGGTTCAGGCTCACGCTGCGGTCGATGCTGGCCACCGGGCGGGTGTGCAGGCGTCGGCCCTTGGCGCCGCGCCCGGGCTGGCCACCGCGCAACGCGTTCTCCTGCACCCGCTGAAAAGTGGTCCACAGGCTGTTGCCGAAGTCTTCCGGACGGCGGGCTTCGATCAGCTGCTCGGCGGTCACCGGCGCCGGTGGTTCGCCCTCCCCTCGTTCACCGTAGCGCAGCGCCAGGGCGGCGGTGGCGAAGGCCTGCTGTTCCTCGCGCCGCAGCGGCAGGGCTTTCATGCTGTCGGTGGAGGCGTCCACCACCTCGAAGTCCTCCAGCACCCGGAACGCGCCTTCGATCACCTCGTCCTGAATGTTGCCCTTGTGCGGGATGCGGATGTCGTTGGTGACGTCGCCCACCACCAGACCATTGCAGCAGACAAACCTGAACACGCCCGCCAGCATCTGGTAACTGCTGGCGCCGTCGTGGCTGTTGATCAGGATGATCTCGTTGGCCTCGGGCCGGGTGTTGACCTGCCCGGCGTGGCGCATGCGGATCATGTGCTTGGTGAACTCGGTCTTGCCTTCGATGCGGCTCTTGCTCTGGGCCACCATGAAGGGCTCGAAGCCTTCCTGGCGCAAACCGCGCAGCACGTCGATGGTGGGGATGTAGGTGTAGCGCTCGGAACGGCTGCCGTGTTTGCCCTCGGCAAAGATGGACGGTGCGGCCCGGCGCATCTGGTCTTCGGCCAGCGGGGTTTCGCTGCGGATGACGAATGTGTTCTGACCAAAGCGGGCGGCCAGACGGGGGGAATGGGCGGTAGAGATCATGGTGATGCTCCTGGATCGAAGAATCGGGAAAGATGGAATGAGAGAAGCCGGGCGGCCGAACCGCCCGGTGTGCTGCGTCAGGCGTGTGCCGGTTGGCGTTCGCTGCGGGCCTTGCGGCTGCTGTTGGGTGCGATGGGGGCGGCTGCGGGTGGATCACCGGCACCTTCGCGCGCGCGGCGGGCCTCGCCTTCGGCTTTGCTGTCGAGGTAGTCGATTTCGTCCATGGTGAAGGCCAGCCCGTAGACCTCGACCCCGTCGTTGTCCTGGTAGTTGTTGTTGCGCACCCGCCCGACGATGTTCACGTGCGAGCCCTTGCCCAGGTACTCGGCGGCGTGTTCGGCCTGCTTGGCCCACAGCGTCCACTGGATCGCGGTGGCCTCTTCGGACCGCTCTTCGCCGCTGCCCCGACGGTTGTTGCTGATGGCGGTCAGCACCGCTTTGGCGACCTTGCCTTCTCGCCCGTTGACGAATTCGAGCTTGACGGCGGATGCCAGGTGCGCGTGGCGCTGGATGACTTGAACGTTGGCCATGGTGAAACTCCTTGCAAGAGCGACCAGCCGGACCCCGATCCGGGCTCCTCAAAACCGATCCTCTCGCTCGGACTCCCTCGCTCCCGCCCACGGGCGGGCGGGGGGTGGGCAAGGCCCCTTCCCTCGGGAAGGGGTGGGGGATGGGGAAACCTTGCAGCACGAAACAGTGAGCCAGTCACCCGGCCCACCGCTGAAAGATCCCCCCACAAGTCCCCCTCACCTGTGGATGGGGGCGCCGTGGGGGGATGACGGTGGGCCCATTGGCGCACGCGCTGCCACAGCCTCTTCGGGCGACCAGCACAGCGCAGGCGACCGAGCTACTTGAGCAGCGGCGGCTCTGCGGACGGCGTGACACCAAGCGCAGCGACTGGCGCGGCGTTCGAGCCGCTGCGATCACTTCAGGCGTTCGCTGTCTCCGGAATTCCCAGCGGCCCGGCTCCGGGCATGGCGGGTGACCGGGGGGACGATCTGGCGTGCGGGACGGGACCAGAGCGCAGCGGCGGGAGCGGACCGAACGTCAGTTCGTCCAGCGGGCTCGTTCACGCGCAGCGGGAAGGAAACCAGACCGCGATCCCCGGGCACGGGAAAGGGCCGCTGTCCCAAGTTCTGCCGGTGAACACCGGCCATGCTCCGCCCTCCCCTGTGCCCGCGCACAGCGCGCTGATCAACAACAAAAAACTTGGGGCCGAAGGCCCCAGGGGTTACACGAGGCCTTGCTCGGCCATTGAATTGACCGCGTCGCCCGCCACGATGAAGTGGTCGAGCACCCGCACATCGACCAAGGCCGCCGCCTGCTTGAGCGTCTGGGTCAGAACCTCGTCGGCACGCGATGGACGGGCAGCGCCGCTCGGATGGTTGTGCACCAGGACCAAAGAGCAGCTGTTGCGCAGGAGCGCATCGCGCACCACCTCGCGCGGGTACACAGATGTCTGGCTCACCGTGCCCCGGAACATCTCGACGTAATCCAGCACCCGGTTCTGCGCATCCAGATGCACCACGGCAAAGACCTCGTGTGGCAGGTTGCCCAGTCGGGCGCGAAGGAAGTCCTTCACCACAGTGGGTGAGTCCATCAAGTCGCTGCCGCGCACCTGAGCGGCCAGCAATTGCTGCGCCGCCAGCAGCACCTCGTCGGCCTCGGCCGGGCGGTACTGGCCCGCGACATCGCGCACCAGCAAAGCGGAAGCGGCAACCGAGAGTGCCTGGAAGGAATCGAGGGAAGAGAACAGATCGTGCTGCATGACCAACTCCGGTGATCGGGCGGGATTGCCCGAGACCGGAACCGGCACGCCGCAGCGCAGCGGTCACAGGTTCGAAGACGGCCGAGAGGCCGCCAGCGCCCAAAGGGCGCGCAGACCTTGACGGCGAGAACGGTGTGCAAGGATGAAGGGAACAGCAAGCCAGCCCCACCAAACCTGCAGGCGTGAGGAAGGCAAGCGCAGCGCGCAGGCCGGGACGGCCGGAGGCGTCAGCGATCGGCGCCCGACAGGGTCGAGACGCCTGGACACCTGTGGCCTGGTGGCTCGATGCGCAGCACCAGAGCGCGGTCCGGCTGTGCCGGAGACGCACAAAAAATCCCGGCCGAAGCCGGGATGAACTGGAGCGTTTCGGAACGTGTCGCTGTTTCAAGCGGCCTGATGATCTTCCGGCTCGTGCTCGTTCAGCGCTTCATCGGTCTGCACAGGCTCGGTCAGCATCTGCGGCAACCAACCCGAACCAGCGGCCAGCCGCTCGGCTTCGCTGGCGATCTGCGCCTTCTTGAGTTTCGCCAGCCGTTGCACCTCACCCGGCGCAAAGATCTGGACGGCCTCCAGCGCCTTCGCCTTCGATACGTGGTCGAAGTAGCCTGCCGCCGTGGGCGTCCACCAACTGTGCATGTCCAGCCCCACCGCCTTCGCCAGCAGCGCAGCCGGGGTTTCGTCTTCGCGCTGTGCGATGGCAGAAACCGTCAGCCCCACACACAGGGCCAACAGCGACAGCAGTTCTTCGTGCTCCATCGCCAGCAGTTCGGCAAAAAGGGCTTTCGGGTCTTCCGGCAATCGCGATATCCATGCCTCGCGCACGGCTCGCAGGCCCTGCGCAGCCGGTGCCTCCGCCACGTCTGGCGCATGTTGCTCCAGACGGTCCTGCGGCGTGGCGCTGATGTTGACCGGCGACACACCGTAGCCACCCAGAATCAATCGCAGTGCCAACTGGTGCACCAGCGCCACCAGAGCGATGCGGGGATGGCGGGCCACCTCGGCCTGCAGGGCGGCAGTGCGGTGCGCGCTCAAGCGCCGCACCAGCTTCTCGGACAGCTCTCCCCGGCTGGCTGGAGTTTCTGCTGAATCCCCCTCGCCTCCTACGTGTGCGTCCGGCGTTGGCCGCTCCTGCCCCCGCAGCGCCTTGACCTGTTCCTCGCGCAGCAGCCCACGATGCACCACCACGGCCCCCATGGGGTCCACCGACACCACCGCCCCGGCCATGGCGACGATGTCGGGATCGTAGACCACCAGGGTCTGTTCAATGGCGTCCAGTTGATCGTCCAGGCGATCCAGCTCTTCATGCAGGGCTTGTGCACCGTCATCGCTCAGGTCTTCGTCCTCGTCGTCGAGCTTGTCTTGAAGCCGCGCCTGCACCGCCTCCAGCTTCTCGATGCGTTTGGCCTCGGCCTTGGTGGGCTCCCGACGCGAGCGCCGCGCCCGCTGGAAGGTGTGCATTTCGGCTGAGGACACGCGCGGCGTGACTTCCACCCAGCCCCAGCCCTCGGCCCGCACCGATTCGGCCGCATCGGCCAGCCGGTCGCGGGCCAGCGTCTCCAGCAAACCGGCATCAGTGAGGAACACCCCTTTCTGCTCGTCCGCGAACAGGTCGCGCCGGATGCCACCACCCGCCGCTTCATAGGCATTCACGCCCACGAAGCGCGCCAGCGCATCGCGGCAGGCGTCCACCTCGTCGCGGGTCAGGTGGTCCCGCAGGGACTCCGGGTGGCGCTGCCACTGTGGCACCTCGTAGAACGCGGCTTCCTGCGCACCATGGTCGTCGGTGATCGCCAGGGCCATCAACTGCTCCAGCGAGACAGAGCCTTGCTGGTAGTCCGCCAGCAAGCGGGGCGAGACGTTCGCCAGCCGCAACCGTCGCTTGACCACCAGCGGAGTGACGCCGAAGTCGGCTGCGATGTCCTCCAGCGACCGGCCTTCGGCCACCAGCGACTTCCAAGCGAACAGTTCATCCACCGGGGTCATGGGCTCCCGCTGCACGTTCTCGCTCAGGCTCACGGTGCGGGCCGAGGTGTCGGGCACCAGCAGACAAGGCACCGGGTGGTCCTTCGCCAGTTTGTGGCGCTTGACCAGCAGCTTCAAGGCTGCCAGCCGCCGACGCCCGGCCACCACCTCGAACCACTGTCCATCGGGCGAAGTGATGACGGTCAGGTTCTGCAGCAAACCCACGCGGGCGATGGACGCGGCAAGTTCGGGAATGGCAGTGCCGCCGCTCTGGCGCACGTTGCGGCTGGAAGGCCGCAGCCGCGACAAGGGGATCAGGTGCAGCTCGTAGGGAGCCACTTCCGGCACGGTGACGGATTCACCGGAAATGCTCGAAGTGCCGAGGGCTGCCGCAGCAGCCACGGCGCTCAAGGCCAGAGTTTCGGATTGGGTAACGGTGTTCATGTGAAATCTCCTGTCCCACGCGGGGATCTTTTTCAAACAATGGAAGACATCGAAAAGGGATGGAAAGTCAGTCGGTGCTTTGCATGGGCGCTCTCCTTGGGTGTTGGGCTCCGCAGGGGCCGCGAAGCCCTTCGCGGCCATGGGCAGCAGCTGGGGCCGGCGCGGGTGCACCGTCAAGGGAGGAAGCGAAGGCGCTGGCGCGGCCCGCAGGCGCAGCCGAGGACACGGGCGCCGCAGCGGCCCTTGACGGGGGGAGCGCCCGCAAAGGCCAGGCAAGCCGGTGAAACCGGCGCGCAGGGGGTGCGAATCGCGCAGCACTGCCGGAGAGAAAGGGGTCGGCCCATTGGGTTGAGGGTCAACCCCAACAGCGCAGCACAGCAACAGAAAAGCGCCGCTCCCGCGATGTACGGGGCGGCGCCACAAGGCCTCAACGCAGCGTCAATCTGTCGCAGGCACCATCGCCTGCAGTTGTTCGATCACGCCAAGCTCGACAAAGGCACACGGCTGCTCGGCCGCGACCGGAACGTTGAACACCCGGGCGAAGGCATCCCGCTTCAAATGCGCCAGCCGCCCGGTACGGTACGCCTGATCAGGCTTCATCAGGCCCGAACCCGACGGCGTTACGCTGCGCTGCGGATCGCATTCGCCCAAGGCCACGAAGCCCTCCGAAAACAGGCGCTGGTGCTCGGGACACAGCCCCCAGCCCGTCGCCGTGTGGTGCTTCATGCTCGCGCGCAGGCGCCGGTCAAGCAAGATGTTGCCGGTATCAAAAGCAGTGCCGCACACCAGACAAAGCTGCTGCTCCAGCGAAACGTGTGATTTGTCGTCCATGACCAACTCCAGTGATCGGGCGGGATTGCCCGAGACCGGAACCGGTACGCCGCAGCGCAGCGGTCACAGGTTCGAAGACGGCCGAACGGCCGCCAGCGCCCACAGGGCGCGCAGACCTTGACGGCGAGAACGGTGTGCAAGGATGAAGGGATCAGCAAGCCAGCCCCACCACACCTGCAGGCGTGAAACAGGCAAGCGCAGCGCGCAGGCCGGGGGCATGCCATCGGCCGGAGACGTCAGGGATCGGAGCCGAATGGCCGCGCCCCACAGGGGCGCGGGGCGCAGCCCGCAGAGCCCGACGGCGGCACGCCGGGACGCTATATCAAAATCGGCACTCTTCAACTGCTGCACCAACAGCACCGAAGACAAGTCATCCAGACCCGTTTGCATACCCCATGACCACAGCCGCAAGAGCCGACATCACACCTTGGGCCTTCCGTGCCCGGTTCCGCCGGGGCGCGTTCGGCTGGAAAGGCACTCAGCTGGCCATCGGCCGCCTCAACGAAGCCTTGGCCGAGATCCGTGCCGTCGCTCGACACGACCCCGCCCGTGCGGCTGAAGGTGCCGTGCTGCTGCTGGAGAAGCTCTCCCCTGCCCTGTGCCAGATCGACAGTTCGTCGGGCGCCCCGGATCAGCCATGCGCCCGTGAGCGCCCCCGTGCGCGAGACTTCGTACCGAGTTACGCCACCTCCCCGAGGCGCTGCACCGGGTCTTCCTTCGGCCTACAAGTTCATGCCTTCTGCGTCGTGTGCCGCCGCATCGATCTTCGCCTTCCCCCCGACAATGACCTCTCTCGCGGTTTCCCCGCGTATCCAGCAGTCCACCATGTCCGCCCATACCTGCATCAGGACTCGCCGAGGCCCGGACAATCGAGCATGGTTGTAGGCAGCCGCGATCTGGTCTTTTTTCTGGTGGGCCAGGCAGGCTTCCACCAGTGCCTCCGGGAAGAGCGCGTCGTTGAGGCGTGACGAGAACGTTCGGCGCAGGTCGTGCACGGAGACCGGCAGAAACAGCTCTTGAGTGGGTGCTCGATCCTTGTTGATCCGGTGCACCGAAGCGGCGATCGTCCGGTTCAGCGTGGCCTGGCTGATCGGCTCGGCGGAGTCATAGCGGCTCGGATGGAGAAAGCTGCTCGACGGGAAACAGGTTCGAAGCGTCGTCAGGATGTCCAGGGCCTGCTCTGCCAGGTACACCGTGTGCGGCTTGCCTGCCTTCATCCTCTCCGCTGGGATCAGCCACTGTGCCCGCTCCCAGTCCACTTCCGCCCAAGTAGCCCCGATGAACTCACCTTTGCGCACACCCGTCAGCAGCAAGAACCTTACCGCCAGCCGAAGTGTCGGCGCGGTGCCGGTCATCTCCAGACCGTCGAGCAATGTCTTGATTTCATAGCGGTTCAGGTTGCGCTCGCGCGGGACAAACGTCGCGTAGGCCTTCCGAGCAAGCGCTTCCGCCGGATTGGCGATTTCGACGCCTTTGCCACTGGCAAACCGGTAGACCTGCAGCACCAGTTCCCTGGCGTGCACCGCCGGACCTGGGCCTCGCTCCTTCTTGACGCGGTCGAGCAACTCACCCAGCGCAACCGGCTTGATTTCATCGAGGTTCAGCTTCCCGAACGGGCTGGCCAGGATGCGGTCGTAGATCGAACGCCGCAAAGCCAGGGTGCTGTCGGCCAGGCGCTCGGCGCCACTCTTGGCGTCGGACTTGAATTCAAAGTACCGGGTCGTCCACCGCCCGAAGCTCATGGCGTCGGCGACTTCGCTGCGCTGCTCAACCTTGGCCCGTGCGGGTGATCGTCCGGAACTCACATCAACACGCGCCCGAGCCAGCAGGAGGCGCGCTTCCTCCAGCGTCACATCCATGCCGTAGGCCAGGTGAGATCGCTGGGCCTGGCGGGCAACCGGTTCATGGCGCCCGATGGTCAGTGTCTCGCGGCGGCCGCTCAATCGATAGTCGTAGCGGAAGGATCTGCTGCCACTGGGCGAGACGACGACGTACAGACCGTTGCCTCCGTCGCTGACCTTGTAGGCACGCTCACCCGGCAGCAGTTCTCGCAGTTTGGCTTCCGTCAATCCGTGGCGTGTTCTCGCGCTCACCACTCCGACCCGCGCCCGTTCCATCAAGGTTTCCATGAGATCTCCGATCCGTTGCTTGTCGCAGGACCGAAATACCGTCATGGGGTCTGACGGTATCGCTGCAGGCCTGCCAGCTTAGGTGGTCGGATACCGTCAGGTCAACCGTCAGAACGCCTGGGACGCACTGGGATTCGATGGGACGCCTTGGGACGCTAAGTCCTTGTCCCCACAGAAAAATCGGGTTTTCCTGGGATGTTCCGAAACACCTTGGGACGATCTTGACTCATTCCCACTCGATCGTCGCCGGGGGCTTGGAGCTCACGTCGTAGGTCACGCGGTTGATGCCGCGCACCTCGTTGATGATGCGGCTGCTGACCTTCTTGAGCAGCGCGTACGGCAACTCGGCCCAATCGGCGGTCATGAAGTCGCTGGTCTGCACCGCGCGCAGGGCCACCACGTAGTCGTAGGTGCGGCCATCGCCCATCACACCCACGCTCTTGACCGGCAGGAAGACCGTGAAGGCCTGGCTGGTCAGGTCGTACCAGGTCTTGCCCGAGATCGGCTCGATGGTCGAGCGCAGCTCTTCGATGAAGATCGCGTCGGCCCGGCGCAGCAGGTCGGCGTAGTCTTTCTTGACCTCGCCCAGGATGCGGACGCCCAGGCCCGGGCCCGGGAACGGGTGGCGGTAGACCATGTCGTGCGGCAGGCCCAGGGCCACGCCCAGTTCGCGCACCTCGTCCTTGAACAGGTCGCGCAGCGGTTCCAGCAGCTTGAGACCCAGCTGTTCCGGCAGGCCGCCGACGTTGTGGTGGCTCTTGATGGTGACGGCCTTCTTGCTCTTGGCGCCACCGGATTCGATCACGTCCGGGTAAATTGTCCCTTGTGCCAACCACTTGGCACCTTTTGTAGATGCACCACTTGAAGTGAGTTTGGCGGCCTCGGCCTTGAAGACTTCGACGAACTCGCGGCCGATGATCTTGCGTTTGGCTTCCGGATCGCTCACGCCGGCCAGGTGGCCGAGGAACTGGTCGGCCGCGTCGACGCGGATGACTTTGGCGTGCAGCTTGCCGACGAACATGTCCATCACCATGTCGCCCTCGTTCAGGCGCAGCAGGCCGTGGTCGACGAACACGCAGGTCAGCTGGTCGCCGATGGCGCGGTGGATCAGGGCGGCCGCCACGGAGGAGTCGACCCCCCCGGACAGGCCGAGGATCACTTCCTCGTCGCCCACCTGCTCGCGGATCTTCTGCACCGCTTCTTCAATGTGGTCGCGCATCACCCAGTCGGGGCGCGTGCCGCAGATCTCCAGTACGAAGCGCTCCAGCAGCGCCCTGCCCTGCACGGTGTGCGTCACCTCGGGGTGGAACTGCACGGCGTAATAGCCGCGCGACTCGTCGGCCATGCCGGCGATGGGGCAGCTGTCGGTGCTGGCCATGAGCTTGAAGCCGGGCGGCATTTCGGTGACCTTGTCGCCATGGCTCATCCAGACCTTGAGCATGCCGTGGCCTTCCGGGGTGTGGAAGTCGGCGATGTCCTTGAGCAGGGGCGTGTGGCCACGGGCGCGCACTTCGGCGTAACCGAACTCGCGCGTCTTGCCGGCCTCGACCTTGCCACCCAGTTGCTGCGCCATGGTCTGCATGCCGTAGCAGATGCCCAGCACCGGCAGTCCCAGCTCGAACACCGCGTCGGGCGCTTTGTCGTCCACCTCGTAGACGCTGGCGTGGCTGCCCGAGAGGATCACGCCCTTGAGCTGGCCGTCGGCAGCGAACTCACGCACCCACTCACTGCTGACGTCGCAGGGATGCACTTCGCAGTACACGTGGGCTTCGCGCACACGGCGGGCGATGAGCTGGGTGACCTGGGAGCCGAAATCGAGGATGAGGATTTTCTGGTGCTGCATGGCGGTGTGGGGCAGAGCGTCAGGAAAAAGAAAAAGGCCGTCGCGCTGGACGGCCTGATGGGTGAGCCTGTTTACTCGGCTCGGTAGTTCGGTGCTTCTTTGGTGATCTGCACGTCGTGCACGTGGCTCTCGCGGATGCCGGCCGAGGTGATCTCGACGAACTCCGCCTTGGCGCGCATGTGTTCGATGGTCGGGCAGCCGCAGTAGCCCATGGAGGCGCGGATGCCGCCGGCCATCTGGAAGATGATCGACACGACCGAGCCCTTGTACGGTACGCGGCCTTCGATGCCTTCGGGCACCAGCTTGTCGGCGTTCGGGTTGCCGGTGCTGCTTTCCTGGAAGTAGCGGTCGGCGCTGCCCTGCTGCATGGCGCCGATGGAACCCATGCCACGGTAGCTCTTGTAGCTGCGGCCCTGGTACAGCACGATTTCGCCCGGTGCCTCTTCGGTGCCGGCGAACATGCCGCCCATCATCACGGTGTTGGCGCCGGCCGCGATGGCCTTGGCTATGTCGCCGCTGTAGCGGATGCCGCCGTCGGCGATCATGGGCACGCCGGTGGTCTGCAGCGCGGTGGCCACGTTGTCGATCGCCATGATCTGCGGCACGCCCACACCGGCCACGATGCGGGTGGTGCAGATGGAGCCGGGGCCGATGCCGACCTTGACGCCGTCGGCGCCGGCTTCCACCAGCGCCAGCGCGGCGCTGCCGGTGGCGATGTTGCCGCCGATCACGTCGACCTGCGGGTAGTTCTGCTTGACCCAGCGCACGCGGTCGATCACGCCCTTGCTGTGGCCGTGCGCCGTGTCCACCACGATGGCGTCCACGCCGGCTTTCACCAGCGCTTCCACGCGTTCTTCGGTGCCTTCACCCACACCCACCGCCGCGCCCACGCGCAGACGGCCCGCCGCGTCGCGCGCGGCGTTGGGGAAGTTCAGCTGCTTGGTGATGTCCTTGACCGTGATCAGGCCCTTGAGCTCGAAGGCGTCGTTGACCAGCAGCAGGCGTTCGAGCTTGTGCTTGTTCAGCAGGGTCTTGGCCTCGGCCGGGGTGGTGCCGTCGGGCATGGTGATCAGGCGCTCGCGCGGCGTCATGATCTCGCTGACCGGCAGGTCGTAGCGGGTTTCAAAACGCAGGTCGCGACCGGTGACGATGCCGACCACCTTGCCGGCGTCCACCACCGGGAAGCCGGACACACCCAGCTCATCGGACAGCTTCATGACCTGGCGAACGGTGGTGGCGGGGCTGATGACCACCGGATCGCGCAGCACGCCGGACTCGTAGCGCTTGACCTTGGCCACGTGGGCGGCCTGTTCCTGCGCCGAGAGGTTTTTGTGGATGATGCCGATGCCACCCTCCTGGGCGATGGCAATCGCCAGCCGGGCTTCGGTCACCGTGTCCATCGCAGCCGAGACCAAAGGCAGGTTCAGCTGGATGTTGCGGGAGAACTGGGTGGCGAGGGAGGTGTCCTTGGGCAGGACCTGGGAGTACGCTGGGACGAGCAGAACGTCGTCAAAGGTGAGCGCTTTGCCGAGGAGGCGCATGGGGTAAAGCTCCAAAAACACGATTGTACCCGGGCAGCTAGGTGGCTTGAGGAGACACCAAAGCCCTTGTCTGTGACCGTCCAACACCGTTTCGCCGCCAAATGTGCCACTTCGTCACCCCGCGGGGTTGGGCTGTGGCAGTGGCCAGTAGCACCGGGTTAAACTGGACCGCATGTCTAGCCGTCACACACCCTCCTCCTTCTGGCGTGCCCTCGCGTTTGCTGCCTGTGCCACCTTGGCCAGTGGCACGGCCATGGCGCAATGGCTCTGGATCGACAGCTCCGGCAACAAGGTCTTCAGCGACACCGCGCCGCCACCCGGCACGCCGGAAAAGAACATCCTGCGCAAGCCCGGCAACCGGGCCGAACCCAAACTGAGCGACCCGGCGGCCGCTCCCGCTCCCGTTGGTGCTGCTGCAGCGGGCACCAGCCCGGCACCGGCCACCGCACCGAAGGTCAGCGGCAAGGACGATCAGCTCGAAGCCAAGAAGAAGCTCGCTGAAAAGCAGGCCGAAGAAGCTGCCCAGGCCAAGAAAAAGGCGGAGGCAGAGCAGTACGCCAAGGCGCGAGCCGACAACTGCGAGCGTGCAAAGCGGGCCAAGGCCACACTGGATGCGGGAACCAGGCTGTCCAGCACCAACGCCAAGGGCGAGCGCGAGATTCTGGACGACAAGGCCAGGGCCGCCGAGGCCAAGCGTGCCGAAGACGTTGTGCGCTCTGACTGTGGCCCGATGCCTGCGGCTGCACCCGCTTCGCCAGGTACCGCACAGGCCAAGCCCTGACAGGGATGGCTGGCCGCGGGACGGCTCAGTAGCCCGCCTTGGAGTTGGGTCGCCTCTTCGAGAACAGGCCTGCGCCGCGGGCGCCCTGCCCCACGAACCGTTCCCGGCGCGCAACCTTGGGATCGACCCGCAGCGCTCGGTAGATCTCCAGCCGGTCACCGTCCCGGAGCACCGCATCGGCGGTCGTCTTGCGGCCCCAGACGCCGGCGCCCAGGCGCCCGTCGGCCAGACCCTGGAGTTGCACGTCCCATCCGGCCTGCTCCAGTGCGGCCCTGACGGGAGTGCCCTCCGGCAATTCCAGTTCCAGTTCCCATACCTCACGCGGCGCCGGGGCATGGACCAGGACGACGCGCATCATGTGCCGTAGACCTGATCGGCGCGTTTGACGAAGGCATCCACCAGGCTGGCCGCGATGCGGTCGAACACCGGTCCGACCAGGGTGGCCAGCGTCTGGCTGGAGAAACCGTAGGTCAGCTTGAACTCCACCTTGCAGGCGCGCTGGCTGCCATCGCCCAGCGGCGTGAAGTCCCAGGCGCCTTGCAGATGGGAAAACGGGCCGTCGACCAGTTCCATCAGCACCTGGCGGTCGTCGACGTGCCGGTTGCGGGTCGTGAAGTTCTGCTTGATGCCACTGATGGCCATGTCCACGCGGGCGACCATGCCGTGCTCGTCGCGCTCGATCACTTCGCTGTGGTCGCACCACGGCAGGAACTGCGGATAGTGCTGGACATCGGTCACCAGCGCGAACATTTCGTGTGCGCTGTGCCAGAGCAGGACGGACTTCTGAATCGTTTTCATACAATCAGCGCCCATTGTATGGGCCACCTCTGGCCCCACCTTCCACTTCATGTCCACCAAACCCAGCAAAGCCGCCGCCAAAAGCACGGACAGTCGCATCGCCGAAAACCGCAAGGCACTGTTCAACTACGCCATCGAAGAGCGCTTCGAGGCGGGCATGGTGCTGCAGGGCTGGGAGGTGAAAGCGCTGCGCGAAGGCAAGGTGCAACTCACCGACGGCTATGTGGTCATTCGCGAAGGCGAGCTGTACCTGATCGGTTGCCAGATCAATCCGCTCAACACGGCCTCCACCCACGTCAGTCCCGACTCGGTGCGCACCAAGAAGCTGCTGCTGCACAAGGACCAGATCCGGCGCCTGGTCGGCAAGGTCGAGCAGAAGGGCCACACGCTGGTGCCACTGAACCTTCACTGGAAGAGCGGCAAGGTCAAGTGCGAGATCGCGCTGGGCAAGGGCAAGGCCGAGCACGACAAGCGCGACACGATCAAGGACCGCGAAGGCAAGCGCGAGGTCGAGCGCGCCATGAAGCAGCACTCGCGCTGAGCACGGACCGGCGGAGCCCGGGGCGTCAGCCCAGCGTGCGCAGCGGGTGTGCGGCGGCGGGCCAGGGACTGTCGAAGAACGCGGAGACCGATGCCGGCGTGACGTCTTCGATGCGCGCCGGGTTCCAGCGCGGCGCATGGTCCTTGTCGACCGCCAGTGCACGGATGCCTTCGACCGTTTCGCTCGCGGTCCCTGGGCGCAGATGGAAACAGCGGCGCACCAGGTCGCGCTCCATGCGCAGCTCCTCGGCCAGCCCCATGCCGCGGGCGCGGCGCACCTGCTCCAGCACCACGTGCAGCATCAGCGGCGAACGCTTGCGCAGCAGGGCCGCGGTGCCGGACGCCCAGGCACCCTCCCCGGCCTCCAGCGCCTTCACGATCTCGCCCACGCTCTCCAGCGAAAACACGCGGTCGATGTCAACCTGCGGGAAGCTGGCCTTCAGCGGCGCCTTGTGGACGTGGTTCAGGCACCAGCGTTCCACGGCCTCGCCGTTTTCATACGGTGTCTGGCCCAGGCTGTCCCACAGGCCGGTCAGCCGGCCGCTGTCCATCAGCGCATCGGCCAGGCCCGCCGACAGGGCTTCGTTGCCACCGAGCACCAGGCCGGTCAGCGCCAGGTACTCGCCCAGGCGGCCGGTGCAGCGGCTGAGGAAGTAGCCGCCACCCACGTCGGGAAACAGGCCGATGCCGGTCTCGGGCATCGCGATCTTGCTGCGTTCGGTGACGATGCGCAGGCTGGCGCCCTGGCTGATGCCCATGCCACCGCCCATGCAGATGCCGTCCATGAACGCGATGTAGGGCTTCGGGTAGGTGTGGATCAGGTGGTTGAGCGCGTATTCCTCGGTGAAGAAATCTTCAAGCTCGGGATTGCCGGACAGCGCGGCCTGGTGAAAGAAGCGGATGTCGCCGCCGGCGCAAAAGGCGCCGAACGGGCCCTCCTTGCCGGAGCCCCGCACCACGACGGCAAACACCTGCGGATCATCGCGCCAGGCCAGCAGCGCCGCCGTGATGTCGCGGATCATGCCCAGCGACAAGGCATTCAGCACCTTGGGTCGGTGGAGGGTGATGCAGCCGACGCGCCCACGGACTTCGGCGATAACGTGGGATTCAGGGGTGTCGTGGCTCATCTTCCGTTCTCCTCGGTGTGTCAGTGTGGCGTGGCGCCGCTTTCATCCGGAGCAGGAGGTGGTGCGGCAGCGGCACGGCTGCGCCAGGCCAGCACCTCGTTGGTCAATAGCGCCCCGATGACCACGCTGCCCCCCAGTATGACCTCACGGCCCGGGGTTTCGTTGGCCCAGAGCCAAGCCCAGACAATGCCGAAGATCACTTCCAGCAGCGCCAGCAGCGACACTTCGGGCGCCTTGAGCGAGCGTGCGCAGACCACCGCCAGCGCGCAGGGGATCGCCAGCTGGACCAGGCCCAGCAGGGCCAGCCAGGCGATGTCGCCGGCCGTGGCGGCAAACGGCATGGCCATCGGCAACGTGGCAAAGGCCGAGATCAGCGCGCCCACCAGCACCGAAGGCACCAGATCGATGGACTCGCCGTGCTGCTGGCTGCGTTGCACCACGGTCCAGTTGACCGCGCCGGCCAGGGGCACACACAGCGAAGCCAGCGAACCCAGCACCAGACCGGATGCGTTGGCGGCCGGATCGGTGAAGGCGGTCCACATCTGGCTGCCGTACATGTAGACGATGCCGGCGCCGGCCACCACGATGGCGGCCCAGGTGCGCAATGGCAGGCGCTGACCGATGAACACGCGCGCCACCAGTGCAGTGAACAGCGGGCCGGCCGCCATGATCACCAGCACATTGGCCACACTGGTGAAGGTCAGTGCCAGCATGAAGGCGGTGAACATGGCGCTCCAGCAGGCGCCCGAGATCCAGAAGGCCTTCGATCGCGGCAGCAGGCCCCAGTGGTGCTCCAGCACACCCTCGCCGGCCTGGGCGCTGGTCAGGCCAGCCTTCCGGTCGGCCGCGCGCCACAGCGGGAGGATCACCAGCAGCGACAAGGCGGTGAAGGCGCTGCGCCAGAAGGTCACTTCGAACCGCGCGGCGGCTTCAAGCTGGCGCGAGACCACCCCGGCGATGGACCACATCAGGGTCACCGCGACCATGAGGAATACCGCCTGGGTGTGACTCAGGCGGCTGAGCAGCTGAAACGGCATGGCGTGTCGGGACGGAGAGCGGTGGCGGCGTTTCGCCAGCCACCATGCTCATCAGGCCTCGCGCGAAGCGCGCTTGCGGTCGTGTTCCTTGAGGTGGCGCTTGCGCAGGCGCACGCTCTTGGGCGTGATCTCGACCAGCTCGTCGTCCTCGATGAACTCGACGCCGTACTCCAGCGTCAGGTCGATCGGGGGCGTGATCTTGATCGCGTCTTCCTTGCCGCTGACGCGGAAGTTGGTCAGCTGCTTGGTGCGGGTGGCGTTGACGATCAGATCGTTGTCGCGGCTGTGGATGCCGACGATCATGCCCTCGTACACCGGGTCGTTCGGCTTGACGAACATGCGGCCGCGGTCGTCCAGCTTGCCCAGGGCGTAGGTGAAGATTTCACCGTCGTCCATGGAGATCAGCACGCCGTTCTTGCGGCTGGCGATGTCGCCCTTGTGCGGCTCGTAGCTGTCGAAGATGTTGGAGATCAGGCCGGAACCACGGGTCAGGTTCAGGAATTCGTTGGTGAAGCCGATCAGGCCACGCGCCGGAATGCGGTACTCCAGGCGCACGCGGCCACGGCCGTCCGGCTCCATGTTGGCCAGCTCGCCCTTGCGCTCGCCCAGGGCCTGCATCACGCCGCCCTGGTGCTGCTCTTCGATGTCGGCCGTGACCAGTTCGATCGGCTCGCACTTCTCGCCGTTGATTTCACGGAACACCACGCGCGGCTTGGAGACCGCCAGCTCGTAGCCTTCGCGGCGCATGTTTTCCAGCAGGATGGTCAGGTGCAGTTCACCGCGGCCCATCACTTCGAAGATGCCGTCTTCGTCGGTTTCCTTGACGCGCAGCGCCACGTTGGACTGCAGTTCCTTCTGCAGACGGTCCCAGATCTGGCGGCTGGTGACGTACTTGCCTTCGCGACCGGCCAGCGGGCTGGTGTTGACGCAGAAGTTCATGGTCAGGGTGGGCTCGTCCACCTTGAGCATGGGCAGCGGAGCCGGGTTGACCGGATCGGTCACGGTCACGCCGATACCGATGTCGGCGATGCCGTTGATCAGCACGATGTCGCCCGGGCCGGCTTCGGTGGCCTGCACACGGTCCAGACCCTGGAAGGTCAGCACCTGGTTGATGCGGCCCTTGATGGTCTTGCCGTCCGGACCTTCCATGACCAGCACGTCCATGTTGGGCTTGATGGTGCCCTGGCTGATGCGGCCCACGCCGATGCGGCCGACGAAGGTGGAGAAGTCCAGTGCCGAGATCTGCAGCTGCAGCGGTGCGGCCGGGTCACCTTTTTGCGCGGGCACATGCTTGAGCACGGTGTCGAACAGGGCCGACATGTTCGGGCCCCACTGTTCGCCCGGAGCGCCCTCTTCCAGAGAGGTCCAGCCGTTGATGCCCGAGGCGTACACCACCGGGAATTCCAGCTGCTCGTCGGTCGCACCCAGGTTGGCGAACAGGTCGAAGGCTTCGTTGATCACCTTGGTGGGGTTGGCACCGGGCTTGTCCACCTTGTTGACCACGACGATGGGCTTCAGACCCAGGGCCAGCGCCTTCTTGGTCACGAAGCGGGTCTGCGGCATCGGGCCTTCCTGGGCGTCGATCAGCAGCACCACGCCGTCGACCATCGACAGGGCGCGTTCGACTTCACCGCCGAAGTCCGCGTGGCCGGGGGTGTCGACGATGTTGATGTGGGTGCCTTCCCAGCTCACGGCGCAGTTCTTGGCCAGGATGGTGATGCCGCGCTCGCGTTCGATCGCGTTGTTGTCCATCACCGTGTCCACGACCTTTTCGTGTTCGGCGAAGGTGCCCGACTGGCGCAGCAGCTGGTCCACCATGGTGGTTTTGCCGTGGTCGACGTGGGCGATGATGGCGATGTTGCGGATCTGTTTGCTCATGATGCGAGTTCCGGTGAGGTTTCCAGGATTTGCTGTATTTCGATGGGGCTCAGCAGCCGCCCCGGGATGAGTTCACCGGCCCTGGTGTGGCCGCTGCCCAGCAGGACCGGTGTCGATGCGGGCTCGCCGACCGGGCCGTAGATGGTCACGTGCTCCTGGTCGGGCCAGGCTCCCCGGCGGCGCAGGCCGCTGAGGAAACGCCCGGCATTGTCGCTGTCGAGCGTGACGGGCGTGTGTTCGGGCAGCAGCGCATTCACCGGCAGCAGGCGTTCGCGCCGCTGCGGTTCGTCCAGCGCTTCGAGTGCTTCCACCGTGATGCACTGGCTGGCATCGAAAGGACCGGTCTGCACGCGGCGCAGGCGGGTCAGGTGGCCGCCACATCCCAGTGCTTCACCAATGTCTTCGCCCAGCGTGCGGATGTAGGTGCCCTTGGAGCATTGCACCCGCAGGCTCAGGAACGGCTCGTCGCCCTCCAGCCGCAGGTCCAGCAGTTCCAGCTCGTGGATCACCACATGGCGCGGTTCACGCTCGACGGTTTCGCCGTTGCGCGCGTATTCGTACAGCGCCTTGCCGTCTTTCTTGAGCGCGCTGTGCATCGGCGGGATCTGTGTGATCGGACCCATGAAGCGGTCCAGCACCTCGACCACCTGGCCGACGGTGCAGCTCACCGGGCGGGTCTGCACCACCTCGCCTTCGGCATCGGCGGTGGTGGTGGTCACGCCCAGGCGGACCACGGTCTCGTAGGTCTTGTCGGCGTCCAGGTGCAACTGGCTGAATTTGGTCGCGGCACCGAAACAGATCGGCAGGACTCCGGTCGCCAGCGGGTCCAGCGTGCCCGTGTGGCCGGCTTTTTCGGCGCGCAGCAGCCACTTGGCCTTCTGGAGAGCCTGGTTGCTGGAGAGTCCCAGCGGTTTGTCGAGCAGCAACACCCCATGCACAGGGCGCCGCTGCACCCTGGTGCGTGGCGCTTCCATGCTCAGTCGTCCTTTGCGCGGGAGGAAACCGCCTTGGCGATCAAGGCGTTCATGTCGGCCGCACGCTCGGTGGTGCGGTCGAACACGAAGTGCAGCGTCGGCACGGTGTGGATGTGCAGGCGCTTGAACAGGCCGGTGCGCAGGAAGCCTGCCGCGGCGTTCAGGCCCTGCTGGGTCTCTTCGGGATCGCCCGTGAGCAGGCTGAAGAAGACCTTGGCGTGCGCGTAGTCGGGCGTCACCTCGACCGCATTGATCGTCACCATGCCCACCCGCGGATCCTTGAGCTCGCGCGCGATCAGCTCGGCCAGATCGCGCTGGATCTGGTCGGCCACGCGGAAACCGCGGTTGGGAACGGAAGAAGCTTTGCGGGGCATGGTTGTCGGAGCCTGTTACAGCGTACGGGCCACTTCCTTGACCTCGAAGAATTCCAGCTGATCACCTTCCTTGATGTCGCTGTAGTTCTTGAGCTTGATACCGCACTCGAAGCCTTCCTTGACTTCGCGCACGTCGTCCTTGAGGCGCTTGAGGGTGTCGATCTCGCCGGTGTAGACCACCACGTTCTCGCGCAGCAGGCGGAAATGGGCGTTGCGCGTGACCATGCCGGAGGTGACCATACAACCGGCAATCGTGCCGATCTTGGTGGCCACGAACACGGTGCGGATCTCGGCCGAACCGATGACCTCTTCGCGCTTCTCGGGTGCCAGCATGCCGGACATCGCCGCCTTCAGCTCATCGACGGCGTCGTAGATGATGTTGTAGTAGCGCAGGTCGACGTCGTTGCCTTCGGCCAGCTTGCGTGCACCCACGTCGGCGCGCACGTTGAAGCCGATGATGATCGCCTTGGAGGCGATCGCCAGGTTGACATCGGACTCGCTGATGCCGCCCACGCCGGAGAACACCAGCTGGACCTTGACTTCTTCGGTCGAGAGCTTGAGCAGCGAGGCGCCCAGCGCTTCCTGCGAGCCCTGCACGTCGGCCTTGATGATGATCGGCAGCACCTTGACTTCGCCGGCCGAGATGTCGGAGAACATGTTCTCCAGCTTCGCTGCCTGTTGCTTGGCCAGTTTGGTGTTGCGGAACTTGCCGGCACGGTAGGTGGCGATTTCGCGCGCACGGCGCTCGTCGGTCATCACCATGAAATCGTCGCCGGCCTGGGGCACTTCGGCCAGACCCTGGATTTCCACCGGAATCGACGGGCCGGCTTCCTTGATCGGCTTGCCGTTCTCGTCGAGCATGGCGCGCACGCGGCCGGAGGTCTGACCGACCAGCACCACGTCGCCGGTCTTGAGCGTACCGCTCTGCACCAGCACGGTGGCCACGGAACCGCGGCCCTTGTCCAGGCGCGCTTCGATCACCAGACCCTTGGCCATGGCGTCGACCGGGGCCTTGAGCTCCAGCACTTCGGCCTGCAGCAGCACCTGTTCGAGCAGGGCGTCGACGCCCTCGCCGGTCTTGGCCGACACACCCACGAAAGGCACGTCACCACCGAATTCTTCCGGCACGACCTCTTCGGCCACCAGCTCGGAACGCACGCGCTCCAGGTTGATGCCGGGCTTGTCGATCTTGGTCAGGGCCACCACCATGGGCACACCCGCCGCCTTCGCGTGCTTGATGGCTTCCTTGGTCTGCGGCATGACGCCGTCGTCGGCCGCGCAGACCAGGATCACGATGTCGGTCGCTTGGGCACCACGGGCACGCATGGCGGTGAACGCCTCGTGGCCCGGGGTGTCGAGGAAGGACACCATGCCGCGCGGGGTTTCCACGTGGTAGGCGCCAATGTGCTGCGTGATGCCGCCGGCTTCGCCCGCGGCCACCTTGGCGCGGCGGATGTAGTCCAGCAGCGAGGTCTTGCCGTGGTCGACGTGACCCATGACGGTCACGACCGGCGCGCGAGGCAGCAGTTCGGCCTGCTGCTGGCCGGATTCCTCGTCGGTGAAGGCTTCCGGATCGTCCAGCGCCGCCACGACGGCGGTGTGGCCCAGTTCTTCCACCACGATCATGGCGGTGTCCTGGTCCAGCGGCTGGTTGATGGTGACCATCTGGCCCAGCTTCATCAGCTGCTTGATGACCTCGGAGGACTTCAGGCTCATCTTGTGGGCCAGTTCCGCCACCGTGATCGTCTCGGGCACGTGCACCTCGATGACCTTGGCTTCGGTCGGTGCCACAAACGTGCTCTGGGCGTTGTCGCGGCTGTCGCGGTCGCCACGGCGGCCGCCACCCTTGGGACCGCTGCGCCAGTTGGAGCGGCCGGCGCTGGTGTCGCCCCGGGTCTTGATCTCTTTCTTCTTCGCTGCGTCGTCCTTCCAGGTCGACGACAGGTTCTCCGACTTGACTTCCTTCTTGCCGGCCGTGCCCGGGGCCGCCGGTGCACCAGCCGTCTTGGCGGCAGCCGTGCCGGCAGGCTTGTGCAGCGTGCCCTTGATGGCCTTGGGATCCGGTGTCGGCTCGGGCTTCTTGGCCACGAGCGTCTTGGCCGGCGCGGCCATCATGGCGCGGATGTTGGCGGCTTCGGCCTCGGCCTTGCGGCGGCGCTCCAGCAGATCCTGGGCGCGATGTTCTTCGGCCTGACGGGCTGCGGCCTGCTTGTCGGCTTCGACCTTGGCGGCGGCATCGCGATCAGCAGCAGCCTGGCGCGTGGCCTCAGCTTCAGCCTGTGGCACCGGTGCAGCGGCAACAACCGCCACTTCCTTTTGGGCCTTGGCCGCGGCTTCCGCCGCAGCGACCGCCGCCAGACGCGCAGCTTCGGCCTGGCGCGCCTCTTCGGCTTCGCGTTCCATGCGCTTCTGCGCCAGCTCTTCTTCCTGGCGGCGCAACAGCTCGGCCTGACGGCGGGCTTCTTCTTCGCGACGGGCCAGTTCGGCGGTGTCGATCACGGGAGCCGCGGGCTCCACGGGTTCGGGCACCACCTCGGGGGCTGCCACCTCATCGTCGCGCTTGACGAAGGTGCGCTTCTTGCGGACTTCGACCTGGATCGTGCGCGCACGCCCGGTGGCGTCGGCCTGCTTGATTTCGGTGGTCGACTTCTTCACCAGGGTGATCTTCTTGCGCTCGGCACCCGCCGTGCCGTGGCTGGCCTTGAGGTGACCGAGCAACTTCTGCTTGTCGGCCTCGGTGACGGCATCGGTTCCTGCGGACTTGGGCACCCCGGCGGCAGACAGCTGCTCCAGCAGGGTGTGGGTGGGCTTGTTCAGCTCGGCGGCCAATTCGGCGACGGTGGTACTGGTCATATGTGTTGTTCTCCGCTCAGGCCTGCTCGGGTCAGTTGGAAGCAGGCGATTCCTCACCGGTGAACCAGTGAGCGCGGGCGCGCATGATCAGTGCAGTCGCCTCTTCAGGCGTCTGGCCGGTCATGTCGGTCAATTCATCGGTGGCCAGATCGGCCAGCTCGTCGCGGGTGTGCACACCGCCGTCGGCCAGCTTGGCGATCAGCTCGGGCGTGATGCCGTCGAGGTCGCGCAGGTCCTGCGACACCTCTTCGACACTTTCTTCGCGGGCGATTTCCATCGTCAGCAGGGCGTCCTTGGCACGGGCGCGCAGCTCGTTGACGGTGTCTTCATCGAACGATTCGATTTCCAGCATTTCCTGCAGCGGCACGTAGGCCACTTCTTCCAGGCTGGTGAACCCTTCTTCGATCAGGATGTCGGCGATTTCCTGGTCCACGTCCAGCTTGGCCATGAACACCTTGCGGATGCCGTCGGCCTCTTCGGCCTGCTTCTGCGCCGACTCGTCGGCGGTCATGATGTTGATGCGCCAGCCGGTCAGCTCGGATGCCAGGCGCACGTTCTGGCCACCACGGCCGATGGCGATCGCCAGGTTTTCCTCGTCGACCACCACGTCCATTGCGTGGCGTTCTTCGTCCACCACGATGGAGACGACGTTGGCCGGCGCCAAGGCGCCGATCACGAACTGGGCCGGGTCTTCGGACCACAACACGATGTCCACGCGCTCGCCGGCGAGCTCGTTGGTCACGGCGTTGACGCGCGAACCACGCACGCCGACGCAGGTGCCGATCGGATCGATGCGCTTGTCGTGCGAGAGCACGGCGATCTTGGCGCGCGAGCCGGCGTCACGGGCGCAGGTCTTGATCTCCAGCAGGCCCTGCTCGATCTCGGGCACTTCCTGGCGGAACAGTTCGATCATGAAGGCCGGGGCGGAGCGCGAGAGGATGATCGGCGCGCCGCGCAGCGTCAGGTCCACTTCCATGATCATGGCGCGCACGCGGTCGCCGGTGCGGAAGTTTTCCTTCGGGATCATCTCGCTGCGCTTGAGACGGCCTTCGACGCGGCCGCTCTCGACAATCAGGTCACCCTTGTCCATGCGCTTGACCGTGCCCACGAACACCTTGTCGCCGCGCGACATGAAGTCGTTGAGCAGCATTTCGCGTTCGGCATCGCGGATCTTCTGCAGGATCACCTGCTTGGCGGCCATGGCGCCGATGCGGCCGATCGGCACGCTTTCGACGGGCTTCTCGATGTAGTCGCCCTCTTCGATGTCGGCGATCTCGTCGCGGGCATCGCTGAGCAGTTCCTCGGCGTCTGGATTCTGCAGGCCGGCCGAGTCGGGCACGACCAGCCAGCGGCGGAAGGTTTCGTAGGCGCCGGAATCCGGGTCCATCGCCACGCGGATGTCGACCTCGCCCTTGTAGAGCTTCTTGGTGGCCGAGGCCAGCGCCTGTTCGACGGCGCCCAGCACGACGTCGCGCTCGACGTTCTTCTCGCGCGAGATGGCATCGATCAGCATCAACATTTCGCGGTTCATATCACTCGCCTACCTTTCCGAAACTCTTCTCGAATCAAAAACAAACTCATGCGCCGTTGCCACGGCCCTTGAAATTCACAATGGGCGCGAGCCTGGCCTGCTGGACTTCGTCCAGCGTGAAGCCTAGCGCCTGCAGGGGGGGCGGCACACGCTTCTTGCTCACGCGCTGACCGGGTTTGACCGGTGGCTCGTCGCTCCAGACGATCTGCCACGTCACCCCGTCGGCGGCCCGCTCCAGCGTGCCGCGAAACTTCTTGCGGTTGGCGGCCACAGCGCCGCCGGTGGCACCGATCGGTGCCTTCAATGACAGATCCACCAGATGGCCGGTGAAGCGGATGTAGTCCGCTTCGTGGCGAAGGGGCCGGTCAATGCCTGGCGAACCCACTTCCAGGCGCCGGTAGTCCAGTCCCTCGACCTCCAGCAGGTAATGCAGCTGGCGGGTCACCTTTTCGCAATCTTCCACCGTCACGAACTGTTCGGGACCGGGCTCCGCACCTTCGGCTGGCGCCTGCCATGGCACATCGATCGTCACACGCAACAGGCCACCGGCGGAGCGTTCGACTTCCACCAGGTCAAAACCCAGTCCGGTCACGGTTTGTGCGATGGTGTCCTGCCAGCCCATTGGTTACGGTTCTTGCCTTGTTGGAAATGCGGGTTGTCGAAAGCGTTCGGCCAAAAAAAATGGGCCGGTAGTTACCCGCCCATTTGGTCGTGAAGCTCGCATTGTACTCTTTTGGAGCCCCCATATGCAAGATCGAGGCCTGATCTGCACACCTATTTCATATGCCCAACACCCACTGAATGATGTTTTTGGCCAGAAAACCCATCATGCCCAGTGAAAGCACCAGAAAAATGATGAAGGTGCCGAACTTGCCGGCCTTGGCTTCCAGGGCCAGGTTCAGCACGATGAACAGCATGTAGAGAATGAACGCGCCCACCCCGAAGGTGAGGCCGAACTGGGCGATCTGACCTTCGGTCAGACCAAATATCGTGTTATCCATTTGACGGGGAAAGGGTGCAGCTCAATGGGCCGGCACCGGCGCAGGGGACTTGGGAGCGGTAAGGTCGCGGTAGGCGTGCCAGCTGGCGTGGGCAATCAGTGGAATGACGGGGATGAGCCCGAGCAGACCGGTGACCATGCCCAGACCGACCAGCATGGCGATCAGCACGGCCCACCACACCAGCGGCGCCGGATAGTCTGCCACGGCGCGCCAGCTGGCCGTCACCGCCATGCTGACCGGCACGCTCTTGTCGATCAGCATCGGGATGGCCACCACACTGGATGCGAATACAGGTGCCGCCAGCAGCGAGCCGAGCACCAGCCAGGCTTCGAACAGCCCGACCTGCTTGACGAGGACGATGTGGCGGACGAAATCGACCGGCTTGAGGATCGGTACGGGAGACCACAAGGTGATCAGGCCGGCCGACGTCATCACCCAGCCGGTCCCGGCCAGGCCCAGCAGCAGGCCGAAGCGGACCAGCCGGCCATCGAACGAGCGCCAGAGTGCCAGGACATCGCCCAGTCCGGCCTTGCGACCGGCCATGCGCTCGCGGCTGATGTGGTAGAGCCCGGTGGCGAGCACCGGGGCGACGATCAGGAAGCCGGAAAAGGCGCCCGCCAGCAACCAGAAGCGGTCGTGCGCCAGCCAGAGCAGGAACCAGCCCACGAGGGTCAGCGCCAGACCGTGCGCCAGCCCGGGCAGCGGGTTGGCGCGCAGATCTTCCCAGCCCCGCTCGATCCAGCGGGTGGGCGAAATCATGTCCACTGGCACGGGCCGGGTCGACGCGGGCTTCAAGCTTGGGTTCATGGGCAACGGGTGGTTGGGCGTGGTCGGGTGAACTCGACAGGGCGACAGGTCGCCATGACCGATCCTAATTCATCGCCTCAGGATGCCGCCCGGACCAGTGCCTGGGTATAGGGGTTGCTCGGATGGTTCAGCACCTGCGCGACATCACCGTGTTCGAGTACCTGTCCGTCCTTGAGCACCAGCACCTCGTGCGCCATGGCGCGGATCACGGCGATGTCGTGCGTGATCAGCAGATAGCTCAGACCCCGCTCGCGCTGCAGCCGCTGCAGCAGCGCGAGTACCTGTTGCTGTACCGTCACGTCCAGCGCGCTGGTCGGCTCGTCGAGCACCAGCAGGCTGGGCTGGACGATCAGTGCCCGTGCGATGGCCAGACGCTGGCGCTGGCCGCCGGAGAATTCGTGCGGATAGCGGTCCAGCCAGTCGTCGGCCTGGGATGGCTCCGTGGTCAGCCCGACGTTGGCCAGCGCGGCCGTGACCCGCTGGCGGCGTTGCGCCGCGTTCAGTTCCGGCTCATGGATGCTCAGGCCCTCCCCCACGATCTGCTCGACCGTCATGCGCGGCGACAGCGACGAAAACGGGTCCTGGAACACCACCTGCACTCGCCGGCGCAATGCCTTTTCCTTGCCATCGACCTTGGCCTGATCCCACTCCGTGTCGGCCACGCGCAGCCGGCCCTCGTGCGGCAGCAGGCCCAGCGCGGCCAGTGCCAGCGTCGACTTGCCGGACCCGGACTCGCCGACCACGCCGAGCGTGGTCCTGGCCGGGATCGCGAAGTCGGCCGACTGCAGTGCCAGGAAAGATCCACGGCGAAACCAGCCGCGCACACCAGGAATGGGCACCGGATAGGACACCCGCAGGCCGTCGGCGCGCAGCACTTCCGGCGAGCCTGGCAGGGGCTCGACCACATCCCGGCGTGCCTCGCTGGCCAGCAGCCGCCGCGTGTAGGCATGGGCCGGCGCGGCGTAGACCGGGGCCACGGCGCCCTGCTCCACCAGATGGCCTTTTTCCATCACCGCCACCCGGTCGGCGAAGCGCCGCACCAGATTCAGGTCGTGGGTGATCAGCAGCACCGCCATGCCATGCTGCCGCTGCAGATCGTTCAGCAGGTCAAGGATCTGCGCGCGCACCGTCACGTCCAGCGCCGTGGTCGGCTCGTCGGCGATCAGCAGTTGCGGCTCGCTGGCCAGGGCCATCGCGATCATGGCGCGCTGGCGCTGGCCGCCGCTGAGCTGGTGCGGAAACGCCCCGGCACGCCGGGCGGGTTCGGGAATGCCGGTGGACGCCAGCAGCTCGATGGTCGAGGCTTTCGCCTGGGGCGCGCTCAGCCCGCGCTTGAGCTGCAAGACTTCGGCGATCTGTTCCCCCACGCTGTACAGCGGGTTCAGCGCGGTCATGGGTTCCTGGAAGACGACGGCGATGCGGTCACCGCGCAAGCCGCGCAGCGCGTGTTCGTCCAGCGCCAGCAGGTTCTGGCCGTTGAACATCGCCGTGCCGCTGACCTTGGCGTTGTCCAGGAGGCGAAGCAGCGACAGGGCAGACACGGTCTTGCCCGAGCCCGATTCGCCGACCAGCGCCAGCTTTTCGCCCTTGTCCAGCGAAAAGTCGATGCCATGCACCACCTCCTGCCCGCCAAACGAGACGGTCAGGCCGCGAACATCCAGCAGCACGCTCATCGCTCTGCCTTTCTGGGGTCCAGCGCATCGCGCAGCGCATCGCCCATGAAGGTCAGCAGCAGCAGGGTCACCACCAGCACGCCGAAGGTCGAGATCGATATCCACCAGGCGTCGGGGTTGTTCTTTCCCTGGCTAAGCAATTCGCCCAGCGACGGCGTGCCCGGCGGCACGCCCAGACCGAGGTAGTCCAGCGACGTCAGCGCCAGGATCGAGCCACTCATGCGAAACGGCAGGAAGGTCACCACCGGCGTCAGGCTGTTGGGCAGCACGTGGCGCCAGATGATCTGCCCGTTGGACAGGCCCATGGCCCGCGCGGCGCGCACATAGTCCATCTGCCGGTTGCGCAGGAACTCCGCCCGCACGTAGTCCGACAGCCCCATCCAGCCAAACAGGCTGAGCAGCACCAGCAGCAGGCCGATGCTGGGTGACAGCACGGCCGAGAAGATGATCAGCAGGTAGAGCTCCGGCATCGACGACCAGATCTCGATGAAGCGCTGGAACGCCAGGTCGGTCTTGCCGCCGTAGAAGCCCTGGACCGCACCGGTCACCACGCCCAGCACCGTGCCGATGGCCATCAGCGCCAGACCGAACAGCACGCTGACCCGGAAGCCGTAGATCAGCTGCGCCAGCAGGTCGCGCCCGCGATCGTCGGTGCCCAGCCAGTTGTCTGTGGTCGGGCGCGAGGGGTTGGGCTCCTTGGCGAAATAGTTGAGCGTCTTCGGACCGTAGGGGTTGGGGGCGTAGAGGGCCCAGTTGCCGTTCTGCGTGATCCGGTCGCGGATGTACGGATCGAGATAGTCGGTGGGCGACCCGAAATCGCCGCCGAAGGTGGTCTCCGGCAGCTCCTGCACGATGGGGAAATAGGTCCTGCCTTCGTAGCGCACGACCAGCGGCCGGTCGTTGGACAGCACCTCGGCAAACAGGCTCAGCACCACCAGGCCGCAGAAAATCACCAGGCTCCAGTAGCCCAGGCGATTGCGTCGGAACCGTTGCCAGGCGCGTCGGGAGGGAGACATCGAGGCCATGGCGTCAGTCGAACTTCACGCGCGGGTCGACCCACACGTAACAGAGATCGGAGATCAGCTTGGTGACCAGACCGATCAGGGTGAACAGGAACAGCGTGCCCAGCACCACCGGGTAGTCGCGCCGGATCACGCTTTCATAACCCAGCAGGCCCAGCCCATCGAGCGAGAACTGGGTCTCGATCAGCAGCGCGCCGGTGAAAAAGGCACCGATGAAGGCCGCCGGAAACCCGGTCACGATGGGGATCAGCGCGTTGCGGAACACGTGCTTCCACAGCACCTGCCGCTCGCTCAGCCCCTTGGCGCGCGCCGTCATCACGTACTGCTTGCGGATCTCTTCGAGGAAGGCGTTCTTGGTCAGCATCGCCGTCACCGCGAAGCTGCCCAGCACCATCGCCGTCACCGGCAGTGTGATGTGCCAGAGGTAGTCGACGATGCGCGCGCCCCAGGTCATCTCGTCCCAGTTCGACGACGTGAGCCCGCGCAGCGGAAACCACTGCAACTGCCCACCAAAGACCACCAGCAGCGCCACGCCCAGCACGAAGCCCGGGATCGCGTAGCCCACCAGCACCAGCAGCGTGGTCACCAGATCGAAGCGCGAGCCCGCCCGCACGGCCTTGGCCACGCCCAGCGGCACGGCGACCAGGTAGCTGATGAAGAAAGTCCAGAGGCCCAGGCTGATCGACACCGGCAGCTTCTCGACGATGAGCTGCGACACCGCCTTGTTCTGGAAGAAGCTGGTGCCCAGGTCGAAGCGCGCGAACTGGCCCAGCATCTGGAAGAAGCGCTCGTGCGCCGGTTTGTCAAATCCGTAAAGTGCCTTGATCTGTTCCAGCCGCTTGGCGTCGACGCCCTGCGCGCCGCGGTAGACCGAGCCACCTTCCGCGCCCACGCCTTTGCCCGCTTTGGCCTCGGCCAGGTACTGCTCCACCGGGCCGCCCGGCACGAACTGGATCACCACGAAGGTCAGCAGCAGCACCCCGAACAGCGTCGGGATCATCAGCAGCAGGCGTTTGAAGATGTAGGACCACATGTCTGTACCGCCCGGTCAGGGCTTGCTCCACCAGGTGTCGATGGCCCAGTCCTCGCCGGCGGCGTACGGTGGCATCGTGTCGGGGCGGGCCAGCCGCCAGGCGTTGTAGACCATGCGGTGGGTGCTGGCCGACCACTGCGGCACCAGATAGTGGCTGTGCGTGATCGCGCGCTCCAGCGCATGGCAGGCGGCCAGGAATTCGGGTCGGGTTTCAGCGCCGACCATGCGCGCAATCAGCGCGTCGACGGCCGGACTCTTGACGCCGGCCATGTTGCCGGAGTCCTCCGTGTCGGCGGCCTTGCTGCCGAACAGATCCGCGTATTCCGGCCCCGGGTTGTGCGTGCCGCCAAACGCCAGCGACGTGATGTCGAAGTTGAAGGTTTGCAGGCGCTGCTGGTACAGGGCGAAGTCGACCGGCCGGAAATTCAGCTGCACGCCCAGCTTTTCCAGATTGCGCGACCAGGGGGTGACCGTGCGCGCGCCGGTTTCCTGGCTGTCGAGGTATTCGAGCACCATGGCATCGCCCTTGGTGTTGCGCAGCGCGCCATCGCGCACCGTCCAGCCGGCGTCTCGCAGCAGGGCTTGCGCCTTGCGCAGGTTGCCCCGCAGGGAGTCGTTGCCGTCGGTGCGCGGCGCGCGATAGGCCGGACCGAATACCGCCGTGGGCAGCTGCTTGCGCCAAGGCTCCAGCAACGCCAGTTCGGCCGCGCCCGGCGGCCCCTCGGCCGCGCAGTCGGTGTTGCCGAACAGGCCCTGCACCCGCTGGTAGCCGCCGTAGAACATCTGGCGGTTCATCCACTCGTAGTCCAGCGCCAGGCCCAGCGCCTCGCGCACCCGGATGTCGTCCAGCGGCGGGCGGCGGGTGTTGAGCACATAGCTCTGGAAACCGGTCGGCAGCTTGTGGGTGAACTCGGCCTTGACCAGTTCACCGGTGTCGAAGCGCTTGCCGTTGACCCGCCGCGCCCAGTCACCCGCCGAAAAGAAACGCATCAGGTCGAACTCGCCCGCCTTGAGCGCCTCCAGGCGGGCGGTACCGTCTTTGTAGATCTTGACCGTGATGCGGTCGAAATTGGCCGTGCCGCGACGCACCGGCAGTTCGCGTGCCCAGTACTTCGGGTCGCGCACGTAGGTGATGTCCTTGCCGAACCGAACCGGCCCGATCCTGTAGGGCCCGCTGCCGATGGGGACGTCCATCACCACCTGGTCAAAGCCCTTGCGCTGCCCGGTCTTCGGGTCCTTCTCGTCGCCCCAGGCCCGGCTGAACACCGGCAGGCCGCCCACGGTCAGCGGCAGTTCGCGGTTGAACTTCTTGAACCGGAACCGAACCGTGCGGTCGTCGACCACATCCGCGCCGGCCACATCTTCCAGAATCGTTTTGTAGGCGGGCGAGGTGTAAGGGCCAACGAGCGTGTCGTAGCTGTGCTTCACGTCTGCCGCCAGCACCGGCTGGCCGTTGTGGAAGCGGGCCTCGGGTCGCAATTTGAAGGTGACCGACAGACGATCGGGCGCCAGGCTGACGTCCTGCGCCAGCAGGCCGTAGGCCGCGCCGGTCTCGTCCAGCGCGCTGGCCAGCAGGCTGTCGAACATGAGGTTGGACAGGTAGGCCGGTGCCGATCCGCGCTGGGTGAATGGGTTGTATTTGTCGAAGGTGGAGACCCGCAGGTTGCTCACCAGCCGCAGCTCGCCGCCTTTGGGCGCCTGCGGATTGACATAGGCGAAGTGCTGGAAATCCGCCGGGTAACGCAGTTCTCCCCAGAGCGCGTAGCCATGGGCGGCCCAGACCGGCGCCGCCAGAAACCCCAGCGCCAAGAGGAACAGCGGGCGCAACGGACGGGGAAGCCGGACACGGGGGACATGCATGCGACAATTCTGCTGGAAATTTTTCTGGAGTCTGAACAATGGGTTTTCTCGCCGGCAAAAAACTGCTGATCACGGGCGTGCTGTCCAACCGGTCCATCGCCTACGGCATTGCCAAGGCCTGCCACGCGCAAGGGGCGGAGCTGGCTTTCAGCTACGTGGGTGAACGGTTCAAGGACCGCATCACCGAATTCGCCGCCGATTTCAATTCGAGCCTGATCTTTGATTGTGACGTCGGCGACGACGCCCAGATCGAGAAGCTGTTTGCCGACCTGTCGCAGACCTGGCCGACCTTCGACGGCTTCGTGCACAGCATCGGTTTCGCCCCGCGCGAGGCCATCGGTGGCGACTTCCTCGACGGACTGACCCGCGAGAACTTCCGCATCGCGCACGACATCAGCGCCTACAGCTTCCCGGCCATGGCCAAGGCTTCCCTGCCCTACCTGAACCCCAACGCCGCGTTGCTGACGCTGAGCTACCTGGGCGCGCTGCGGACCATTCCGAACTACAACACCATGGGTCTGGCCAAGGCCAGCCTGGAAGCCAGCGTGCGTTACCTGGCCGAGTCGCTCGGCCCACGCGGCATGCGCGTCAACGGCATCAGCGCCGGCCCGATCAAGACCCTGGCCGCCAGCGGCATCAAGGACTTCGGCAAGCTGCTGGGCTACGTGGCCGCCGCCTCCCCGCTGCGCCGCAACGTGACGATCGAAGACGTCGGCAACGTGGCCGCCTTCCTGCTGTCGGACCTGGCCTCGGGCGTGACCTCCGAGATCACTTACGTCGATTGCGGCTTCAGCCAGACCGCCGGCATCAGCCGCGACAGCGAGTCGGTCGCCTGATCGGTTTCACTCCGCCCTGACCATCGACATGACCAGCACCGGCCGCCGCAGCTTCCTCGCTGCGGTGGCCGGTGCTTTTTTGTGCCCGTTCGTTTCCAGCGCGGAGCCTGCCGCGCCGGCGCTCATGTTGGCCGGGAAGTACCACCCCGGACTGGATCTCGGGGCCTACTGGGTCAGCGAGAAATACGACGGCGTGCGTGGCTACTGGGACGGGAAACAGCTGTGGTCGCGCGGGGGCGAGCGCCTGAATCCGCCGGCCTGGTTCACCGAAGGCTGGCCCGCGGAGCCCATGGACGGTGAACTCTGGGCTGGCCGCGGCCGCTTTGAACATGCCAGCGCCACGGTCCGGCAGCTGCAGCCCGACGACACGGCCTGGCGCCAGATGCGGTTCATGGTGTTCGATCTGCCGGCACACCCGGGCGTGTTCGATGCCCGGCTGCAGGCCTACCAGTCCCTGCTGGCGCGGCTGAACCTGTCCTGGGTGGTGGCGGTGCCGCAGCAGCGCGTCGAGAGCCATGAAGCGCTGCAGCGCCAGCTCAGGTCGGTGGTGCGTGCCGGAGCGGAAGGGCTGATGCTGCACCGGGGCGACTCGCTCTACCGCGCGGTGCGCGGCGAAGACCTGGTCAAGCTCAAACCCTTCGACGACGCCGAAGCCCGTGTGCTGGCGCACCTGCCCGGCAAGGGCAGACACGCCGGGCGCCTGGGCGCGCTGGAAGTGGAAACGCCCGAGGGTCTTCGGTTCCGCCTGGGCAGCGGGTTCACGGACGTCCAGCGGGAACATCCGCCGGCCCTGGGCACCTGGGTTACCTACCGCTACCGGGGGTTGCACGACAGCGGCCTGCCCCGCTTCGCGACCTACCTGCGCGAACGCCCCGACTTCAAGCCGCCACAAGCAAACAGCCCGCGCTGAGCGGGCTGTTCATGGGGTGATCAGGTGCTGGCCGCCTGACGCAGATGGGCGTAGATCTGGTCCTTGAGGGCCAGCTTCTCTTTCTTCAGGCGCTCGATCTCGACCGTGGTGGCCGGCTGGATGTGGGCCTCCATGTTCCGGATGGCCTGGTCCAGCTCGTTGTGTTTGTCGAACAGGCGGGTGAAGTGGTGATCGTGGCCCTTGAGGCGGGAGATCAGATCGCGGTATTCGGGAAACATCGGTGCTCCTCTGGATTCGGAGCCCCAGCTTACCCCGCCTTCACGCAGTCCGCAAAGTACCGAACCACACCGTCGGCGCCGGTTTCCTGCACCAGGCCGTGGATGTCGGTCTCGAAGCCCGGGCATTCGCGCGCGAACTCGCGGTTGAACTTGAGGTAGTCCACGATCTTCTTGTTGAACACCTCACCCGGGATCAGCAGCGGAATGCCCGGCGGGTACGGCGTTACCAGGCTGGTGGTGATGCGGCCTTCCAGGTCGTCGATCGGCACGCGCTGCGTGGTGCGGTGGGCGATGTTCGCGAAGGCGTCGCTGGGCTTCATGGCCGGCGTGTGATCGCTCAGGTACATGTCGGTGGTCAGGCGCGCGATGTCGTACTTGGCGTACAGCTGGTGCACGTGCTGGCACAGGTCGCGCAGGCCCATCTGCTCGTAGCGTGGCTGCTTGGCGCAGAACTCCGGCATGATCCGCCACATCGGCTGGTTCTTGGCGTAGTCGTCCTTGAACTGCTGCAACGCGGTCAGCAGCGTGTTCCAGCGACCCTTGGTGATGCCGATGGTGAACATGATGAAGAACGAGTACAGGCCGGTCTTTTCGACCACCACGCCGTGCTCGGCCAGGAACTTGGTGACGATGGAGGCCGGGATGCCGGTCGGCTCGAAGCGCCCGTCCAGGTTCAGGCCCGGTGTGACGATGGTGGCCTTGATCGGGTCCAGCATGTTGAAGCCCGGCGCCATGTCGCCGAAGCCGTGCCAGTCGTCTTCGGTGTCCTTGTCATCCTTCTTTCGATTGAGCACCCAGTCGCTGGCGCGGCCGATGCCTTCGTCGACCAGATCGTCCGGGCCCCACACCTGGAACCACCAGTCGTCGTCGCCGAACTCAGCGTCGATCTGACGCATGGCGCGGCGGAAGTCCAGCGCCTCGGCGATGCTCTCCTCCACCAGCGCGGTGCCGCCGGGCGGTTCCATCATGGCGGCCGCCACATCGCAGCTGGCGATGATGCTGTACTGCGGGCTGGTGCTGGTGTGCATCAGGTAGGCCTCGTTGAAGAGGTGGCGGTCCAGCTTGGTGCTCTGCGAGTCCTGCACCAGCACGTGGCTGGCCTGGCTGATGCCGGCCAGCAGCTTGTGGATCGACTGCGTGGCGTACACCACCGATTTCTGCGGGCGCGCCCGCTTCTTGCCCATGGCGTGGTAGGTGCCGTAGAACGGGTGGAAGGCGGCGTGCGGCAGCCAGGCCTCGTCGAAGTGCAGGTTCTCGACGTAGCCGTCCAGCAGGTTCTTGATGGTTTCGGTGTTGTAGAGCACGCCGTCGTAGGTCGACTGCGTCAGGGTCAGGATACGCGGCTTGACCTTTTCGGCGTCCACGCCGGCCAGCAGCGGGTTGGCGCGGATCTTGGCCTGGATGGCCTCGATCTCGAACTCGGCCTGCGGGATCGGGCCGATGATGCCGTAGTGGTTGCGCGTGGGCTTGAGGAAGACCGGGATCGCGCCCGTCATGATGATCGAGTGCAGGATGGACTTGTGGCAGTTGCGGTCCACCACCACCACGTCGCCCGGCGCCACCGTGTGGTGCCAGACCATCTTGTTGGACGTCGAGGTGCCGTTGGTGACGAAATAGCAGTGGTCGGCGTTGAAAATGCGCGCGGCATTGCGCTCGCTGGCGCCGATCGCGCCGTTGTGGTCCAGCAGCTGGCCCAGCTCCTCCACCGCGTTGCACACGTCCGCACGCAGCATGTTCTCGCCGTAGAACTGGTGGTACATCTGGCCCACCGGGCTCTTGAGGAACGCGACGCCGCCCGAGTGGCCCGGGCAGTGCCAGGAGTACGAACCGTCTTCGGCGTAGTCCAGCAGCGCCTTGAAGAACGGCGGCTGGATGCCTTCGAGGTAGCTTTTGGCCTCGCGGATGATGTGGCGCGCCACGAATTCCGGCGTGTCCTCGAACATGTGGATGAAGCCGTGCAGCTCGCGCAGGATGTCGTTGGGCAGGTGGCGGCTGGTCTTGGTCTCGCCGTGCACGTAGATCGGCACTTCGGCGTTCTTGCGGCGGACTTCGTCGATGAAGTTGCGCAGGTTCAGCACAGCCGGGTCCAGGTCCGGGCCGGGGGTGAACTCTTCGTCGTCGATCGACAGGATGAAGGCGCTGGCGCGGCTTTGCTGCTGCGCGAACTGCGACAGGTCCCCGTAACTGGTCACACCGACGACTTCGAAGCCCTCGGTTTCAATGGCCTGCGCGAGCGCGCGAATGCCCAGGCCCGAGGTGTTTTCGGAACGGAAGTCCTCGTCGATGATGACGATGGGAAAGCGGAATTTCATCGGGGATCTCCTGCCGGACCGGTCCGGGGCAGCGTGGGTGGAACTGGGAAGCGGGCAAGTGTACGGAAATCGGTGGGCACCGTAATTTTGGTTCGCCCTTTTGGCGCAGAATGTGGCGCACGCCAGACAGGCGTGCTGCAGAACACGGAGGACGTTTCATGGCTGAGTCGACTGTGTGGTGGCTGCTGGCCGCGGCGATGGTCGCGCTGGAGCTGTTCACCGGGACTTTCTATCTGCTGATGCTGTCCATCGGCCTGGCCGCGGGGGCGCTGGCCGCGCACCTGGGGCTTTCTGAAACCGCACAGCTGGTCGTGGCTGCGGTGGTCGGTGCCTCCGCTGTGGTGCTCTGTCACCTGTTCAAGCGACGCCGCCGGGGCGATCCTTCAGTGCGCTCGCTGCGCAGCGTCAACCTCGACATCGGCGAGACATTGCAGGTCGACCACTGGCTGGCCGATGGCACGGCCCAGGTCCGCTACCGCGGCGCGCAATGGACCGTGGTGCTGGCGCCCGGTCAGCCGGCCGAACCCGGCACCTTCCGGATCAACGAACTGGTGGGCAGCCGGCTGCAGGTCGAACGGGCCTGAACACGGCGCCGCTTCGCGCCTCCGAGTTTCATCTTTCAATTCACAGGGACGTCTTCATGGAAATTGCCATCCTTCTATTTGTCATTGCCGCGATCTTCATCATCCGCGCGGTCAAGGTCGTGCCGCAGCAGAACGCCTGGGTGGTCGAACGGCTGGGCAAGTACAACTCGACCCTGGCACCCGGCCTGAACTTCCTCGTGCCCTTCGTCGACAAAGTCGCCTACAAGCACAGCCTGAAAGAAATTCCGCTGGACGTGCCCAGCCAGATCTGCATCACGCGCGACAACACCCAGCTGCAGGTCGACGGCATCCTGTATTTCCAGGTCACAGACCCGATGCGCGCCAGCTATGGTTCGTCGAACTACATCGTCGCCGTGACCCAGCTGGCCCAGACTTCGCTGCGTTCGGTGATCGGCAAGCTCGAACTGGACAAGACCTTCGAAGAGCGCGACATCATCAATGCCCAGGTCGTGCAGGCGATCGACGAAGCGGCGCTCAACTGGGGCGTCAAGGTGCTGCGCTACGAAATCAAGGATCTGACGCCACCCAAGGAAATCCTGCACGCCATGCAGGCGCAGATCACGGCCGAACGCGAGAAGCGCGCCCTGATCGCCGCATCGGAAGGTCGCCGTCAGGAGCAGATCAACATCGCCACCGGCGAGCGCGAAGCCTTCATTGCCCGCTCCGAAGGGGAGAAACAGGCGGCCATCAACAAGGCCCAGGGTGAAGCGGCCTCGATCACGGCTGTGGCCGATGCGACCGCGCAGGCGATCGAGCGCATTGCCGCCGCCATCCAGCAGCCTGGTGGCGAGCAGGCGGTGCAGTTGAAGGTGGCCGAGCGCGCTGTGGACGCCTACGGCAAGGTGGCCGCCGACGCCACCACCACCCTGATTGTTCCGGGCAACATGACCGAGGTTTCGGCGCTGATCGGCTCGGCCATGCAGATGGTCGGCACGACAAAAGCCAGGGGCTGAGAAAAACCACATCTTTAGCCTGCTACAATGGCAGGCTTCGCGGAGAGGTGGATGAGCGGTTTAAGTCGCACGCCTGGAAAGCGTGTGTGGGCTAATCCCCACCGCGGGTTCGAATCCCGCCCTCCACTACAAGCATTGATGACGAACGGGCCCACGCGGCCCGTTTTGCTTTTCTACCCACCGCTTTATCCATTGCTGAAGAGGGTATGTGCCCAGCCTCTGAAGAGTCACTTTTGGGCATGTCTGGCAATGCCCTCATGCGTGGGGCTGCGAGGACAGCAGGACAGGAACATCGCGTTGCCGGTGAATCCGCATGGGATCTTCCCATCGCCCTACCTTAAATTCGATTCTGCGACTCTCTTGGCCAAGAAATCCTCGCACGAACGGACCTCTTTTAGTCATCAGGCTCTCGGCTGGCATGGTAGGCTTCATGTAAGCGTCAATTACACGACTGTAACTTTAGGGAGAAAGCTGTGCCAATCGTCGTCAGCATGATTAACTGGAAGGGTGGCGTCGGCAAAACCTCACTCACACTTCACCTAGCCGCAGGGCTAGCATCAAGACACTCAAAGAGAGTCTTGTTGATTGATCTGGACGCTCAGTGCAACCTCTCGTTTCTTGCAGTAGGCCTTACCGCGTACGTGGATCACACCTACGCAAAGAATGGGCCAACGCTGAAGACTGTATTCGATGCGTACTTCGATCGAACACCGATAAATGCAAAGAATGTAATTCTTGAGAAACGGGTTCGTGCCAGAGCTGGAAAAGTCTTTACGCAGGTCGGTATTGTCCTTTCACATCAAGAACTTACGCTGCTGGACATGAAGCTTGCGCGCGAAAAGCGATCAGGCAAGGATCACCGCGAGGAAACACGGTTTGAGATTGAAAAGCTCTCAGTCATTAAGCACGTGATTGACGCTGTAGCTGAAGAGTATGACTATGTCTTGCTTGATTGCCCTCCAAATGTAAATCTTGTCACTCAGAACGCATTCTTTGCAAGCGACTACTATGTGGTCCCTGCGATTCCCGATTTCCTATCGACCGTAGGCATATCCCAGATCACGAAATACATGGACCAGTTCAATCAAGACTACCGTTCGATGTGGACCTACGCAGGGCTACCTGACGCATATGGTGACACGAAGTTCGGTGGCATCATTTTCAATATGGTCGACGAGTATGGGGGTGGGCCAAAGGCTGGACACGAGCAGATCATGGCATCCACCGCCGGGCAACTTGGGGCGGGTGCTATCTTCACAAACTACATCACTGATGGCGATGGCATGTCCACTGCTGCACAGGTCAACTTGCCCGTCTTCGCCTACAGCGACCTTCCGCGCGCCCAGCAGAACGCAGAAAAGCAGGCGATGTACATGGGCAAGGTAGTCGATGAATTCTTTAAGCGCATTGTCTAGGCATCGACATGAAGACTCATGAATTCGCACGATATCTAGAGCAGTTGGCGCGTCTATTACGCCAGCTTCCAGATACCGAGCTTGATCCAAAGCGGTCGGCGGACTTACAGGCTCTTATGCCTGGAGGCGATCCGAATGCAAAGGCACGGACAAGATTGGAAGGGGGCCTACCAGAAAAAATAGCAGCCAAGCTCCGGGAAATGTCACCCGCTGAGATCGAAACGTATTTGCTTTCCGACGAGGAGGCGTTTACAGTCGTCTTTCTTTCTGCATTAGCAGACCACCTCGGACTCACATCGCAAAAGCGCCAAAGCAAGAACGCGCTGGTCAATATGATCACTAGGCACTTTGAAGCGACAAAGATGCATAGCATCATGCGAGGAACACGGCCAAGCGAGAACTAGCTCAATTAACCAATAGTTACGCGGCAATCAATCGTTGGAACTCGGCAATTCTGCCGTTGCGATCGAAGCACTGGCTCGCGAGGTAAGTCACGTCCTCTGCCGCCAACGCTGCTGCGTCGGCGCTATTCACCGCGGTCTTTAGCATGCCCAAAGCGAGCTTCATCGTTTCTATTGGGTAGGCCAGCATGGCGTGATCGGGATCGAACGCGAACATGTGAAGGTTGTCGCCGATATAGTCACCAAGTAACCGACGTACTCCAAACCGCTCAATGTTCCGGAAGTGCGCGGGCGCACTCGGCTCGGAGAAACGCGCGACCTTGTAGTTGGCTGCCTCTCGCCTTGCCATCAACCAAGCGAAGGGTGTATCGGCTCCAATTGTTTGGGATAGGAGAAGGCTGCCAGGAACAAGTTGCTCAAATGCTTCCAGCACCACCGCGTGAGTATTTCCCGAACGCTTCTCGGGGCGCTCACCAACCACGGCTTTCCAAAGGTACGGTGTCCTACCAACATAGATCAAGCTCGCCCCACCAAATTCCAGCATTGCACGTGTCAGATAGAAGACGCTGTAGTAGAGCTTGACCGTCGCCCAAGTGAACAGTCTTCGATCGAGCCCTTGAGCTGCCTCACCGATGGTCAATATGCCTGAGTAAAGAGCATCACTCGCGTCCTGCGAGAGCGCCGCGCGCAGTTGCTGTGCGTCAGTGCTGGTCAGCGCCTTGGTCGCGATCGCCGCACCCACGCGCCCGTGCAATAGCCCTGACGCAACTGTCTGAGCGCGATGCATGGCTAATACTTGAGCTTGTTCTTGGCGGAGTCGTTAGCTGGTTTGAAGGCGGCCTGAAGCCGTTCGTAGATCTTCTTTTGGGCCTGCGTGCTGCCCTGCCCTTTGAACCGCCCCGGGTTTTGAGGAGGCTCTTTTCCCTGAGAGGATAGAGCCATGAGCAAGAAGTCGAACCAGTTTTCACCAGAAGTGCGCGAGCGTGCCGTTCGCATGGTCCTGGAGCACCGGG
>NZ_JBPZHA010000016.1:0-84699 GCF_051857515.1 Hydrogenophaga sedimenti | reverse complement strand
CACCTTGCGGCCTGTTACCGTTCGACTTGCATGTGTAAAGCATGCCGCCAGCGTTCAATCTGAGCCAGGATCAAACTCTTTAGTTCGATCTTGAATTACTCATAAAAACGGAATTGAAGTGAACTTCACTTCTATTCTCATGAGCGTTTAAAGTCTTGCGACTCGAGTCCTTGCGAACTCTTTGGCAATCGCCTTCAAACGCCCACGCTTATCGGCTGTATGTTTTTAATGAACCTCAAGAATCACAGGCCGCTTGACCCGTCTTCTTGTTCGACTCGCTGCGATCAGCGGAGCCTTGCAGTATACACCAGTTTTTGGCGTCGCGTCAAAATTTTTAGGGTTAACCCGAAATTTCTGACTGACTGCCGCGACTGGCGCCGCGTTCGCCACCTGCTTTTTTGTTTCTTCTCAGAAGCAACTCAGCGAGCAGCGAAGCCTTGCAGTATACGACAGTTTTTGGGCCAGCGTCAACGTGACTCGAAAATTTTTGAGGGGGCTCGAGCTGTCCTGCCACGCCGCCCGGAATGCCGGTCCTGGGCGAGCCCCTCGCCATCCTCTTGAGGGCCCTAGTGATAATGCCCTTTTGACTTCTCTATATATATGGCGCTCATCACCTTGCAAGACGCGCAGCTGGCTTTTGGCCACGTCGCCCTGCTGGACCATGCCGACTTTGCACTGGAAACGCAGGAGCGTGTCGGGCTCATCGGACGCAACGGCACCGGCAAATCCTCCCTGCTCAAAATCCTTGCCGGCCAGGAGAAGCCCGACGACGGCACCTTGCTGATGCAGGGCGGACTGCGCGTGGCGTACGTGCCCCAGGAACCGGATCTCAACCCTGCGGACACGGTGTTCGAAGCGGCGGCTCTCGGGCTGGCGGAGGCAAGGCAGGCTCGCGACCTGTACCTGAGCCACGCGGATGGCCTGGACCTGGACGCCCTGCAGAGCCGCATCGAGGCGCTGGACGCCTGGAATTGGGAACAGCGCGTCGAAGAGACCCTGCACCGCCTGCATCTGGACGGCACCAACACCGTGGGACAGCTTTCCGGCGGAAACCGCAAGCGCGTGGCGTTGGCCCAGGCGCTGGTCAGCCGCCCGGACGTGCTCCTGCTGGACGAGCCGACCAACCATCTGGACATGGACAGCATCACCTGGCTGGAAGACCTGCTGCTGGAATACCGCGGCAGCGTCGTGACCGTGAGCCACGACCGCGCCTTCCTGGACCGGGTGGTCACCCGCATGGTGGAGCTTGATCGCGGGCGTCTGCTGAGCTACCCGGGCAACTTTGCCCAGTACCAGCTGCTCAAAGAGGAACAGATGGCGCAGGAAGCGGTGATCAACGCCCGTGCCGACAAGCTGCTGGCGCAGGAAGAGGTCTGGATCCGCAAGGGTGTGGAAGCGCGGCGCACCCGCGCCCAGGGCCGCATCACCCGGCTGGAGCGGCTGCGCGAGCAGCGCGCCCAGCGCCGCGACGCGGTGGGCCGGGTCCGCATGGAAGTCGCCAGCGGTGGCGCCAGCGGCAAGATCGTTGCCGAGCTGGACCGGGTGAGCAAGGCCTTCGCCACGTCCGACGGCGGCCAGCGCACCGTGATCCGCGATTTCAGCGCCACCATCCTGCGCGGCGACAAGATCGGCCTGATCGGCCCCAACGGCGCGGGCAAGACCACGCTGCTCAAGATCATCCTGGGTGAACTGGCTCCGGACAGCGGCACGGTGCGCCAGGGCAGCCAGATGAATGTCGCCTATTTCGACCAGATGCGTGACCAGGTGGACCTGGACGCGACGCTGGAGGACTTCATCAGCCCGGGCAGCGAGTGGATCGAGATTGGCAACCGCCGTACCCACGTCAAGAGCTACCTGTCGGACTTCCTGTTCTCGCCGGCACGGGCCAATGCCCCGGTGCGCACCCTCTCTGGCGGCGAGCGCAACCGCCTGCTGCTGGCCCGGCTGTTCGCGCGCCCGGCCAATGTGCTGGTGCTGGACGAACCGACCAACGATCTGGACATCGACACGCTGGAGCTGCTGGAAGACCTGTTGCAGCAGTTCGAGGGCACGGTGTTCCTGGTCAGCCACGACCGGCGCTTCCTGGACAACGTGGTCACCAGCACGCTGGTGAGCGAGGGCGATGGCGCCTGGCGGGAATATGTGGGCGATGTGCAGGACTGGCTGACCCAGTCGGCACGGGCTCAGGAACTGCAGCGCAAGGGCGCACCGGCGGCCGGCACCGCAGCCCCGGCGCCCGCCGCGAACACCCCCGCGGCCCCGGCACCCGCCACCCCGGCCGCGACCAGACGCAAGCTCAGCTACAAGGAGCAGCGCGAGTTCGACGCCCTGCCCGAACGCATCAAGGCGCTGGAAGCCGAGCAGGCCGAGATCGACCGGACGCTCGACAACGGCCAGCTTTTCGCCTCCGATCCCGCGCGCGCGGCTCAACTGAGCGCCCGCCATGCCGAAATAGAAGAGGAATGGATGCTGGCCCTGGAGCGCTGGGAGGCGCTGGGCGGCTCCTGAACACCGGGCAGCCGCACCGCGCCCGCCTTCGACATGTCCGACATTCCCCAACGTCTCGCCCTGGATCTGCAGCGAACCCGGCAGGAGCTGCAGCGCGAGCGTGAGCGCACCCAGAAACTGATGGCTGAGCTGGACCGGCAGAACGCCGAGCTGGACCGCCTACGCAGCTCGGTGCACCGCGAGTCGAACAGCCGCCTGCTGGCCGAAGAAGCGCTGGACGAAACGCGCGACCACCTGCAACTGGCGGTCGACGCCGCCCGGCTGGCGCTGTGGGACTGGCAACTGGCCACGCAGCAGGTGTTCCTGACCGCCCGCTGGGGCGAGATGCTGGGCGACATCGCGATGGAGGGCTACTGGAGCAGCGCCGACCTGCAGGAGCGCATCCACCCCGAAGACCGCGACCGGATCGACGCCCTCAACCACGACCTGCTCAGCGGCGTGCAGCAGCACGCGGTGTCGCAGTACCGGGTGCGCACGGCCGACGGCTGGCTCTGGGTCGAAAGCCACGGCATGGTCGCCGAACACGATGCCCAGGGCCGACCACTGCGCCTGATGGGCACCCTGGCCGACATCAGCGAACGCAAGCTGGCGGAAAACGAATCCGAGCAGGCGCGCGCCAGTGCCGAGCAGGCCAGCCGCGCCAAGAGCGAGTTCCTGGCCAACATCAGCCACGAGGTGCGCACACCGCTGAACGCGCTGATGGGGCTGACGCGGCTGCTGATGGATTCGCCGCTCAACCCGGAGCAGAAGAACTGGCTGGAGCTGATGGACAGTTCGGCCCACGCCCTGCTGAGCCTGCTCAACGATGTGCTCGATCTCTCGCGCATCGAGGCGGGCAAGCTCAGCGTCGAGCAGGTGCGCTTTGACCTGCACCAGGCATTGCGCGAGGTGGGTGCGCTCTACGCCGAACAGGCGCGCGCCAAGCCGCTGGGATGGTCGATGGAGCTGTCGCCCGCGTTGCCGGCGCAGATGCAGGGCGACCCCGGCCGGCTGCGCCAGGTGCTGACCAACCTGCTGTCCAATGCGCTGAAATTCACGCCGCGCGGCGGCCGCATCCAGATCACCGCCGACCTGGCCAACTCCGTCGGGGGCGCGCGCCAGCTGCGGCTGCAAGTGCAGGACAGCGGCGTCGGCATCTCGCCCAAGCAGCAGGCCACCATCTTCGATGCCTTCACGCAGGCCGACGCGTCGACCGCACGCCGCTACGGCGGCAGCGGGCTCGGCCTGGCGATCTGCTCGCGCCTGGTCAAGCTCATGGGCGGGCGCCTGGAGCTGCAAAGCGCGCTCGGCCAGGGCAGCACCTTCACGGTGAGCCTGCCGCTGGGCGAGGCTTCGCCGTCCGACCACGCCCCGATGACCGCGCCGGCCGAGCTGGACGAGCTCGCGCAGGCGGGCCAGCGCTTTGCGGGCAAGTGCGCCCTGGTGGCCGAGGACCACCCGGTCAACGAGCTGCTGATGACGCAGATGCTGCAGCGCCTGGGCTTCACCGTGCGCCACGCGCGCGACGGACAGCAGGCGGTCGCGCAGTGGTCGGAGGGCGACGTGGACATCGTGCTGATGGACGTGCAGATGCCGGGTACCAGCGGCCTGGAAGCGACCCGGCTGATCCGCGACCAGGAGATCCGGCGCAGTCTGCCGCACACGCCGATCGTGGCGGTGACGGCCAATGCCATGAACGGCGACCGCGAGGCCTGCCTGGCGGCTGGCATGGACGGCTACACACCCAAACCCGTCAGCCCGCTCGCCCTCATTCGCGAAATGGACGACGCGCTGCTGCGGGCCTCCGGCATGCCCTCGCGCCTGCTGGCGTCCGAACCGGTGCCGACCACGGCGAAACACCACACGCCGGCCGCGGCCGGGGCGCTGGACGTCGACAAGCTGCGCCGGCGCCTGGACGGCGACGAAGAGACGCTGCGCCAGCTGGCCCTGGCCATGCGCACCGATCTGGCGGAGCGGCTGCAGCAGCTGGGCATGGCCCTGCAGCGGCGGGATGCCGACCACGCCGTGGCCCACGCGCACGGCCTGAAGGGTTCGCTGGGCAGCATGACGGCCGAACGCGGCGCACGGCTGGCCAAGGGTCTGGAGCTGGCGGCACGGGCGAAAGACTGGAGCCTGTTCGAGCGCGCCATGCCGCTGATGCAGGCCGAGGCCCGCTCGCTCGACGCCGCCCTCGGCGCGCTGCTCAACGGGCGGCCGCCAGCCGCCTGAACACCTTCCAGAAGACCGCGTCCTGCGTGGTCGCGAAGTTGATGCGCATCAGCGTGGTGGGCGCGCGCGCGGCGTGGAACAGGGCGCCCGGCGCGATCAGGTAGCCCTCGTCCAGCATGCGCTGCGCCAGGGCCTCGGTGTCCACACCGGTGTCGACCCAGCCAAACAGGCCCGAGGGTTCGGCCACGAAGCGGCAGCCCGCCGCCTGCGCCAGCTTCACGCTGCGGCTGCGTGCCGCGTCCAGCCGGGCCCGGATGCGATCGGCATGGCGCCGCAGCTGGCCACTCTCGATGCACAGCGCCATCGCGCGCTCCAGCAGGCTGGGCGTGGTCAGCGTGGCCAGCAGCTTGGTGTCGAGCAGGCGCTCGTTCCAGGCCGGCGGCGCGACCAGAAAACCGACCCGCCAGTTCGGCGCCAGGATCTTGGCGAAGCCGCTGACGTAGATCGTGCGCTGCAGGCCGTCGAGCACGCTCATGCGGGTGGCGTGTTCGGGTGCGATGTGGCTGTAGGTGTCGTCCTCGACGATGTGGAAGTCGTGCTGCTGCGCCAGCTGCAGGACGCGGTGCGCGCTGGCCGGCGACAGGCAGTAGCCGGTCGGGTTGTGCAGCACGCTGACGCTGACGAACAGCTTGGGCGCATGCGCCTCGCAGTAGCGCGCCATCACCGCCAGGTCCGGCCCCAGCGGCCCGCGCGGCACCGGCAGGATGCGCATGCCCAGCGCGTCCAGCCGCGCGAACTCCACCGCCCAGCCCGGCTCCTCGACCATCACCGCGTCGCCCGGCTTGAGCAGGGTGCGGCTGACGATGTCCAGCGCGTGCGTGGCGCCGACGGTGGTGATGATCTGCGCCGGATCGGCCGGCAGGCCCATGCCCTGCAGGCGCGCGGCCAGCACGCGCCGCAGGTGGCCGTCGCCCTGCGGTTCGCCGTAGCGCAGCGAGCTGTCGGACAGCGCCGCGCTGCCGGTCACCTTGCGCACCGCCGCGGCCATGAAGGTCGACTCCAGCCACTCCGGCGGGAACACGCCCATGCCCGGCTGCGGCTTGCCGCCGGTGGGGTGGAACATGCCGCGGATCAGCATGGCGGCGCTGATCGGCGCGGCGATGCGCGAGGCTTCGGCCGGCGCGGGCGAGACCGCGGCCTCGCTGCGCAGCGGGGCGCGCTCGCGCACGAAGAAACCGCGGTTGCGCCGCGCCTCGACCAGCCCCTGCGCCAGCAGCAGGTCGTAGGCCGCCACCACGGTCGAGGGGTTGAGCCCGTGCTGGGCCGCACACTGGCGCACGCTGGGCAGGCGCGCACCGGGCGCCAGCAGCCGGTCGCGGATGCGCGCGGCAAACCGCTCGGCCAGCTGTTCGGTCAGGGTCTGCGCGGCGGTGCGGGTGAGCGCGGGCTGGCTCAGCGGCGAGTCTTCGTCGGCGGGAACGGCGGGATTCAGCATGGCTGTGTATGGGCGTCGAGAGCCATACAGAAACCGCATCTGAACCGATGATCTGTATGGCTTGTGTATGGATATGAAAGGATAAAGTGTTCCCCATGTGCCCACAAGCCCCCATGGAAACCGCATGACCGCCAGCGAGTTCAGCGCCCTGCTGGTGCTGGCCACGGCCACCAGCTTCACGCCGGGGCCGAACACCACGCTGTCCACCGCGCTGGCGGCCAACGGCGGCCTGCCGCGCGCGCTGCGATTCATCGCCGCGGTGCCGGTGGGCTGGGGGCTGCTGTTTGCGCTGTGCGCGGCGGGCGTGGGATCGCTGGTGGTGGCGGCGCCCCTGCTGCGCGGGGCCATCCTGCTGGGCGGCTCGGGTTACCTGCTGTGGCTGGCGCGGCGGCTCTGGGGCAGCCGGTCGCTGTCCACGGTGGACGCCTCCCGCCTGGCCGTCGGTTTCTGGCAAGGCGTGGGTCTGCAGTTCCTGAACATCAAGGCCTGGATGCTGGCGCTGTCCATCGTGGCGGGCTGGATCGCCGGCCAGCCCGACGCGCCGCAGCGCTTCGTGGCCGTGCTGCCGGTGCTGCTGGCCTTCGCTTTCTTCAGCAACCTCAGCTACGCCCTGGTCGGCTCGCTGCTGCGGCACTGGCTGGCCGGCCCGGTGGTGGATGGCCAGGCCACCGGCGCCCGGCTGCTGGTGTTCAACCGCGGCATGGCACTGGCCCTGCTGCTCACCGCCGGCTGGATGCTGGCCGGCGGCGCGGGCCTGTCGTTCGGGGGCACGGCATGACGCAGACAGCGGCCCTGCAGCCGCACCGCATGAGCGACGCCAAGCTCGGCCTCTGGCTGGGCCTGCTGGGTGTGGTGGTGTTCGGCCTGACCCTGCCCATGACGCGGCTGGCCACCGGCACCGCCGACGCGCCGCAGCTCTCGCCCTGGTTCGTCACCTGGGCCCGCGCCGCGCTGGCCGGCGGGCTGTCGGCGGTGTACCTGCTGGCCACGCGCTCGCGCCTGCCGGCGCGCGCCGAACGCGGTCCGCTGCTGCTCTCGCTGGCGGGCAACGCCATCGGCTTTCCGCTGCTGCTGGGCTGGGCGCTGCGCCACGTCACGGCCAGCCACGCCGCCGTCATCAACGCGCTGCTGCCGCTGGCCACCGCCGCCGTGGCGGCCTGGCTGCTGCACCAGCGCGCCCGCCTGGGCTTCTGGCTGTTCGCGGTGCTGGGCAGCGGCCTGGTCATCGCCTACAGCCTGATCCGCGCCGCGCAGGCCGGCCACGGCTTCGGCTTCGAATGGGCCGACGCGCTGCTGGTCGGCGCCGTGATCGCCGCGTCGCTGGGCTACGTGGGCGGCGCCCAGGCCACGCCCACGCTGGGCGCCGAGCGCGTGATCAGCTGGGTCTGCGTGATGGCCCTGCCCGTGTCGGTGCCGGGTGCGCTGCTGACCTGGCCGTCGCAGCCGGTGGCCACATCGGCCTGGCTGGCGCTGCTCTATGTGGGGGTGTTTTCGATGTGGGCCGGCTTCTTCGCCTGGTTCCGCGGTCTGGCGCTCGGCGGCGCCCTGCGCGTGAGCCAGACCCAGCTGCTGCAGCCCTTCATCAGCATCCTGGCCGCCGTGCCGCTGCTGGGTGAAACGCTGGACCCGCTGACGCTGATGTTTGCGCTGGCCGTGGTCGCCACCGTGTTCATGGGCCGGCGCATGGCCGCCCCGCCCCGGCCGCAGGAGCGCGCATGAAGGCCGACTTCCTGCACCATCTCGCCGCCCTGCCACAGGCGCCCGCCGGCGACTATCCGCACGGCACCCCATTCATCCGGGCGCTGGCGCATGGCAGCATGAGCGTCGAGCTGTTCGCGCCCGCCACCTCGGGCCTCGGGCGCGACATCCAGCAGCCACACTTGCAGGACGAGCTGTACATCGTGCAGCGCGGCCATTCGGCGTTCTGGCTGCGGGACGAACGCACCGAGGTGCAGACCGGCGATGTGCTGTTCGTGCCGGCCGGTGCGCCGCACCGCTTCGACCAATTCAGCCCAGACTTTGTCACCTGGGTCGTGTTCTACGGCCCCCCAGAAGGAGAAAAACCATGACCTGGACGCTCGCGCAACGCGCCCACAAGATGAACCCGTCGGTGATCCGCGAGATCCTGAAGGTGACCGAGAAGCCCGGCATCATCAGTTTTGCCGGCGGCCTGCCCTCGCCCAAGACCTTCCCGGTCGACGCCTTCGCCGCCGCCTGCGAGACCGTCCTGCGCACCGACGGCAGCGCCGCGCTGCAGTACGCGTCCAGCGAAGGCCTGCTGGCGCTGCGCGAATGGATCGCCGGGCAGCTGCCCTGGGACGTGTCGCCCGACCAGGTGCTGATCACCACCGGCAGCCAGCAGGGTCTGGACCTGGTGGCCAAGGTGCTGATCGACGAAGGCAGCAAGGTGCTGGTCGAGACGCCGACCTACCTCGGCGCGCTGCAGGCCTTCACGCCGATGGAGCCGGTCATCGTGAGCGTGGACAGCGACGCGGAAGGCATCGACGTGGCCGACCTGGTCGCGAAGGCCACCGGTGCGCGCTTCCTCTACGTGCTGCCCAATTTCCAGAACCCGACCGGCCGCAGCATGAGCGAGGCGCGCCGCCAGTCCCTGGTGGACGCGGCGAAGGCCGCCGGCCTGCCCATCGTCGAAGACAACCCCTACGGCGACCTCTGGTTCGACCAGCCGCCGCCGAAGCCGCTGACCGCGCGCAACCCCGAGGGCTGCATCTACCTGGGCTCGTTCTCCAAGGTGCTGGCGCCCGGCCTGCGCCTGGGCTATGTGATCGCGCCCAAGGCCATCATGCCCAAGCTGCTGCAGGCCAAGCAGGCGGCCGACCTGCACAGCCCCAGCTTCAACCAGCGCATGGTGGCCGAGGTGCTCAAGGACGGCTTCATCGACCGCCACGTGCCCACCATCCGCGCGCTCTACAAGGCCCAGTGCCACGCCATGCTGGACGCGCTGTCGAAGGAGATGGCCGGGCTGGACGTGCAGTGGAATTCGCCCGACGGCGGCATGTTCCTCTGGGCCCGCCTGCCCGAGGGTCTGAGCGCGATCGAGCTGCTGCCCAAGGCGGTGGACCAGGGCGTGGCCTTCGTGCCGGGCGCCGCCTTCTACGCCGACGAACCCGATCCGCGCACGCTGCGCCTGTCCTTCGTCACCGCCAGCGAAGAACAGATCCGCATCGGCATCAAAGCCCTGGCGGAGACCATCCGCAGCGCGGTGAAGGGCTGACGCCATGCTGCGTCTCTGGGGCCGCATCAGCTCGATCAACGTGCGCAAGGTGGTGCTGTGCGCGCAGGTGCTCGGCCTGCCGTTCGAGCGCATCGACGCCGGCCTGTCCTACGGCGTCGTGGGCACGCCCGACTACCGGGCGAAGAACCCCAACGGCCTGGTGCCGCTGCTCGAAGACGGCGACTTCACGCTCTGGGAATCCAACGTGATCGTGCGTTACCTCTGTTGCCGTGAAGGCTCGCCGCTGTGCCCGCAAGACCTGCGGGAGCGCTTCAACGCCGAGCGCTGGATGGACTGGCAGCAGACCGAGCTGAACCCGGCCGGCAGCCCGGCGTTCAAGCAGTGGATCCGGACACCGGCCGAGCAGCGCAACCCGTCGCTGATCGCCGCGTCGGTGGCCGCGACCGAGCCACTGTTCGCGCGACTGGACGAGCATCTGTCGAAGCAGGCCTTCATGGCCGGTGACGCGCTGACCATGGCCGACATCCCGATCGCCTGCGAGGTGCACCGCTGGTGGGGTCTGCCGCAGCCGCGGCCCGCCTGGCCGCACCTCGAACGCTGGTACGCGCAGTGGCTCGCCCATCCGGCCAGCCGCGGTGTGCTCGACCTTCCCCTGTCCTGATCCGGAAACCGATCCCATGCAGTCACGCCACTTCAAACAGGTCGACGTCTTCACCACCACGCCCTACCGCGGCAACCCGCTGGCGGTGGTGCTCGATGGCAGCGGCCTCTCGATCGCCGAGATGCAGCACTTCACCAACTGGACCAACCTGTCGGAGTGCACCTTCCTGCTGCCGCCGACGCCCGAGGGCGCGGCCGCTGGCGCCGACTACCGCGTGCGCATCTTCTGCCCGGGCCGTGAACTGCCCTTCGCCGGCCACCCGACCCTGGGCAGCTGCCACGCCTGGCTGGAAGCCGGTGGCGTGCCGCGCACCGAACACGTGGTGCAGGAATGCGGCGTGGGGCTGGTGAAGCTGCGACGGGATGGCGAACGCCTCGCATTCGCCGCGCCGCCGCTGATCAAGAGCGGTCCGCTGCCCGAAGAGGATGTCGCGCTCATCGCCCGCGGTCTGGGCGTCGCACGCGAGGACATCACCGCGCACGCCTGGTGCGACAACGGACCGAACTGGCGCGGTGTGATGCTGCGCAGCGCCGAGCAGGTGCTGGCGCTCCAGCCCGACGCGGCCATCCTGGCCGGGCTGGACATCGGCGTGGTCGGGCCGCGCGGCAAGGTCGGTGTGGTCGGCGCCCGCGAAGCCGTCGACACGCAGTTCGAGGTGCGCGCCTTCTTCCCGGGCAACAACGGCCTGGCCGAAGACCCGGTGACCGGCAGCCTGAACGCCGCGGTGGCGCAATGGCTGATCGGCGCGGGGCTCGCGCCCGAGCGCTACGTGGCCGCGCAGGGCACGGCGATGGCGCGCGAAGGCCGCGTGCACATCGAACGCGACGCCAGCGGCACGATCTGGGTCGGCGGTCAGTCCGTGACCTGCATCGAAGGCTCCGTGCGTCTCTGAAACACGGCCATCCGGAGCGTCCATGTCCCATCCTGCACCGCACCCTGTCGCCGTCCGTGCCGCCGCTGTGCCCGCGCGCACCAAACCGTCGACCTACCCGGAACCGTTCGCTTCGCGGATGGCCGGGCGCGAAAAACGGGTCCTGGGCGACCTGTTTGGCCTGAGCCACTTCGGCGTCAACCTCGTGCGTCTGGCCGCGGGCAGCGTGTCCAGCCTGAGGCACTCGCACACGCGACAGGACGAGTTTGTCTACATCCTGGAAGGCAGCCCCACCCTGCACACCGACGAGGGCCCGACCCGGCTCCAGCCTGGCGATTGCGCCGGGTTCAGGGCGGGCACCGGCAATGGCCATTGCCTGAGCAACGACACCGACAGACCCGTGGTGTACCTGGAAGTGGGCGACCGCACGCCTGGGGACGAGGGTCACTATCCCGACGACGATCTGAGGGCCGTCATGGGTGAAGGCGGCTGGCGCTTCCAGCACAAAGACGGAACGCCCTACCCATGAGCGACGGACAGACGCCCACCCAGGCCCAGCTGGACCACCTGGTCATCGCCGCGCGCACGCTGGACGAAGGCGTGGCCTGGTGCGAAGCCACGCTCGGCGTGACCCCCGGCCCCGGCGGCGAGCATCCGCTGTTCGGCACCCACAACCGGCTGCTGCGGCTGGGTTGCACCTTCGCGCCCCGGGCCTACCTGGAAATCATCGCCATTGACCCGGCGGCCGTGCCCCGTTGCGCCCCCGGCAGCAAGCGCTGGTTCGATCTGGACGACCCCGCCCTGCAGGCCCAACTCGCCCAACAGGGCCCGCAACCGATCCACTGGGTGGCGGCGGTGCCCGACCTCGCCGCGGCCACGGCGGCCTGGCGCGCACTGGGCATCGAGCGTGGCCCCATCCTCGCGGCCTCGCGCCCCACACCGGACGGCCTGCTGCAGTGGCAGATCACGGTGCGCGAAGACGGACAGCGCCTGTTCGGCGGCACGCTGCCGACACTGATCCAGTGGGGCGCGACGCACCCGTCCGCCCGCGTCACCGACGCCGGCCTCTCCCTGCGCAGCCTGCAACTGCAGCACCCGCAGGCCGAGGCGCTGCAGCAGGCATTGGCGGCGATCGGCCTGGGCGGCGTGACGGTCACCGAAGGCGCGGCCGGGCTGTCGGCCGTGATCGACCCGCCTGACCACCAGCCGCCCCGCACGCTCTGACACCCCCTCCCCACCGCAAGCCCCATGCACCTGCCCAGCCTGACCGACATTGAAGCCGCCGCCGAGGTGGTCTACCGCGTGTTCCCGCCCACGCCGCAATACCGCTGGGGCCTGCTGGGCGAGCGGCTGGGCACACCGTGCTGGGTCAAACACGAGAACCACACGCCGGTGGGCGCGTTCAAGATCCGGGGCGGCCTGACCTACTTCGACCAGCTGCGGCAACGCGGCGAGACGCCGCGCGAAGTCATCAGCGCCACACGCGGCAACCACGGCCAGAGCATCGGCTGGGCCGCGCGCGAACACGGCGTGCGTTGCACCATCGTCGTGCCACACGGCAACTCGGTGGAGAAAAACGCCGCCATGCGCGCGCTCGGTGTCGACCTGATCGAACACGGGAGCGACTTCCAGGAAGCGCGCGAACACGCGATGCAACTGGCGGCCGAACGCGGCGCGCACATGGTGCCCAGCTTCCACCGCGACCTGCTGCGCGGCGTGAGCACCTACTGGTGGGAATTCTTGCGCGCAGTGCCGGCGCTGGACGTGGTCTATGTGCCGATCGGTCAGGGCTCGGGCGCCTGCTCGGCCGTGGCCGCCAAGCTGGCGCTGGGCCGCCAGACGCGCATCGTCGGCGTGGTCAGCGCCCACGCGACCACCTATGCCGACTCGATCGCCGCCGGACGCGTGGTCGAAGCGCCGGTGACCACCCTGCTGGCCGACGGCATGGCCTGCCGCGTCGCCGACGCCGAAGCGCTCGCGGTGCTGGCGCCGCAGCTGGACCATGTGGTGAAAGTGACCGACGACGAGGTCGCGCAAGCGATGCGCCAGATCTTCGCCGACACCCACAACGTCGCCGAAGGCGCGGGCGCCGCCGCCTTGGCGGCCGCCATGCAGGAAAAAGAATCGCTGAAAGGCCAGACCGTCGGCCTCAGCCTGTCCGGCGGCAACGTCGACAGCGAAATGTTCGCGAAGGTCCTGTCCGGCGCCAGTCTCTGATTCCAGGATGCCGCGGAACTGGCTTTGCCAGGCCGCAGGCATCGCCCCCTTGAGGGGGTGACGCCGCAGGCGGCGCGGGGGTGGGCCTACCGAGCCTGCGGGGCTGCGCCCACCAGCCTCGCGACAATTTCACAGAAGGCTTCGACCGCGTCGGTCTTGAACACCACCTCGACCACGCCCGCCGCCGCGGCTTCGGCCTGCAGCTCGTCGCTGATGTAGCCGGAGGCCACCGCCACCGGCAGCTGGGGATTGATCGCCTGCACCTGGCGCGCCACATCGATGCCCGACATGCCGGGCATGTTGTAGTCGGTCATCAGCAGGTGGAAGCCCTGCGGCTGGCTGCGCACCGCGTCGATCGCCGCCTGCTGGTCGCACAGCGCCGTCACCTTGTAGCCGCGCCGCTCCAGCAACCGGCGCACCAGAAACACCAGGGTGTCGTCGTCGTCCAGGTAGAGGATGTGTCGAGGTTCGGCGCTGCTCGTGTCGGACATGGCGATGGACTCCGCTGGGTGCATGGCGGACAAGGGGTTGTCGCCACGGGTGTTTTCAGACATTGTGCCGCCAGACGCATCGGCGGCGAGGGGATCTGCAGGGACGGGCTCGCCCGTCGACGGAAAGAACAGGGTGAAGGTCGTTCCCGCACCGGGCCGGCTGTCGACCTGGATGGCACCGCCGTGCGCTTCCACGATGCCGAGCACCACCGGCAGGCCCAGGCCGGTGCCCTGGCCGACGCCCTTGGTGGTGAAGAACGGTTCGAAGATGCGGCTGCGCGTGGCCGCGTCCATGCCGCAGCCGTCGTCGCGCACCAGGATGCGCACGGCGCCGTGCCCCGAGCGACGGCAGTGCACCGCCACCTCGTCGGGCAGGGACGGATCGCCGGCGTCCACCAGGTCGACGACGAACTCGATGTGGCCCGGTCGCCCCTGCAGGGCGTGCACCGCATTGGTCCCGAGGTTGAGCAGCACCTGTCCCAGCCGGGTCGGGTCGGCCAGGATGGCAGGCATGCCGGGCGCCACCGACTGCACCAGCTGCACCTGCGGCGCAATCGCGGTCCGCAGCAGGCTGCAGGTTTCGGCCACGATCGTGCCCGGGTCGACCGGCGCGCGCGCCAGCGGCTGCTGGCGGCTGAAGGCCAGGATCTGGCGCACCAGTTCGCGCCCGCGGCGGGCGGCGGCGCTGATCTCGTGCAGGCTCTGGCGCGAGGGTGCTTCGGGCGCGAGGTCCTGCCGGGCCAGATCGGCGTTGCCCAGGATGGCCGCCAGGATGTTGTTGAAGTCGTGCGCCACACCGCCGGCCAGCGTACCCAGCGCCTCCATCTTCTGCGACTGGGCGAGCTGCTGTTCCAGCGTGCGCTGCTGGTGCTGCATCTGGCGCAGCGCGGTGATGTCGACAAAGGTGAACACCACATGGCGCAGTCCGCCGAGCACATCGTTTTCAGGATAGGCGTTGCACAGCGCCCAGCGGATCTCGCTGCCGTCACCGACGCGCACCCCACCCACCACGTCCGACACGGGCTGGCCAGTGGCCAGCACGCGCTCGAACGGCACCTCGTGGCGTGGCATTGGCAGCCCGTCCGGACCCAGCAGCTGCCAGTCGAACGTAGCCTGCGGGTCCCGGTCGTCGGGCCAGCCCATGAAGCTGCGCGCCGCCTGGTTCACCCGCATCAGCGAGCGGTCGGGCCGGAACACCATCACCCCGGCGCCCAGGTGGTCGATCAGCGCGCGCGATTCCGCCTCTCGCTCGACCATGCTCAGCCGCGCCTGGTCGGCGTCGTTGCGCAGGCGCAGCGACACCAGCGCACTGAACAGCAGCACCCGCAGGAACTTGGTCAGCAGGAAGAACAGGATGAAGGCCGCGGCCACGCCGTCCAGCGAGGAATGGCGCACCGAGATCCATGCGGTCATCCCCAGCAGGGTGAGCACCTCGATGGCGCTCAGGGAGGCCAGTGCCCGGTACTCCGGGGGAAACCGGCTGGAGCGGCGCTGCCCGAGCAGGTCGCGCAGCACCATCAGCCCCATCGCCAGCATGATCAGCGCGTACACCAGCTGGTATTGCTCGGGACGGTCGGTCAGCAAGGCGATGCCCAGCTGCAGGCCGGCCATGAGGACAAGCATGACCCCCAGCACCCGCCAGGGCAGCGGCAGACGCAGGTAACTGCGCAGGCCCACCCAGGAGCAGGCGTGGGAGGCAAACAGCAGCAGGGCGGACACGGCCGCCGAAATCGGACCTTCGCCGGCGACCCGCAGCATCAGGGTGGCCGAGCCGACGATGCTGATCACGGCGCCCAGCGCCCACCAGCCCGGCCCGCCGATGGCCGGGTAGCGCCGCTTCTGCCCCCAGAAGGCAACAGCGGTGAGGAGGTCGACTCCCAGCCGGACCAGCAGGAGGGTGGGCAGGTCAGGCAGCATGGGTCCAGGCAGTGACAGGCATGTTCGCATTGGAGCACGCCGCTGCCCACCGGGTGCCGGAAAAAACGAGTGCAAAAGGCCGCCATTTCCCGCTTGCGTGGCATGGCCGCGACCCCCAGTCGCTGCCGGGACAAAGCCGACCCGGGGGCCGCACACAGAATCGCGCTCCATGGGAACCCTCTATCTGGTCCGCCACGGACAAGCCTCTTTCGGCGCCGCCGACTATGACCATCTCAGCGAACTGGGCGAGCGCCAGAGCGAACGCCTGGGGCGCTACTGGGCCGCGCGCGGCCTGCGCTTTGACGCGGTGATCACCGGCACCCTGCGCCGCCACGCCCAGACCTGGGCCGGCATCGCGCGCGGCGCAGGGCTGGACCTGTCACCGCTGGCGTGGCCGGGCCTGAACGAGTACGACAGCGAGGCCGTGATCCGCGCCATCCTGCCCAGGGGCCATGAAGACGCGCTGGGCAGCCCGCAGAGCCCCGAGGGCTACAAGGCGCACTTTCGCGTGCTGCGCGACGGGTTGCGGCAGTGGATGGCCGGCACCGTGAGCCCCGAAGGCATGCCCGACTACACCGACTTCGTGCACGGCGTGACCAGCGCGCTGGAACACGTGCGCGTCGGCCATGTCGGCCAGAACGTGCTGCTGGTCTCCAGCGGCGGGCCGATCTCGACCGCGGTGGGCCATGTGCTGGGCCTGAGCCCGGACGCCACCATCGACCTGAACATGCGCATCCGCAACAGTGCGGTGACCGAGTTCCAGTTCAACCCCAAGCGCCACCACCTGCTGACCTACAACACGCTGCCGCACCTGGACAACGACGAGTGCCGGGACTGGGTGACGTTCGCTTGACCCCCACGCGCCGCCTTCGGCGTCACCCCCCAGGGGGCAACGCAAGCGGCCTGGCGAAGCCAGTTCCGCCGCGTTCTGGTCAACGGCAGGCGCGCCCAAAAGCGGTCTGACCGTCGACTCAGTCGAAAGCGGTTTTCTCGGTCAGGGTGTCGGGTGGCAGCTGGTCGATTTCGGCCAGCAGGCGGGCCAGCGCGCGGCCGGCGGCGTCCAGCAGCGCATGGCCTTTGTCTGCCGTCGCGGCCGACGCGTTTCCGACCGCACCATTGGCGTTGTAGTCCTGCATCATCCAGCCGAGCTTGGCGCTTTTGCCGTTGCCCAGCGTGGCGAAGCGTTCGGCGCGGTCCTGCGAGGTGGAGCGGAAGTACTCGGCCTGGTCCATGCGCACCAGACCCGGGCGCAGCGCCAGCAGCATCGAGGTCTCCACATCGCCGGCGTGGATGCCGAAGCGGTGCTCCTCGGCGCTGAAGCGGGCATTCACATCCTGCCCCGTCGAGTCCAGCAGCGGCAGGCCAAACCAGTTGACGCTGTAGACCAGCATGCCCAGCCGGGCCCGCAGGTCGCGCGCCACCAGGTCCAGCGCGCCGACCTGGCCGCCGTGGCTGTTGAGCAGCACCAGTTTCTTCACGCCGCTGGCGGCGACGCATTCGCCGATCTCGGTCCAGACGCGGATCAGCGTCTCGGCCTTGAGCGTGAGCGTGCCGGGAAAGCGGGTGTGTTCGGGCGAAAACCCGATCGCCTGGGTCGGCAGGAACAGCGCCGGCAGGTCGTGGGCCAGGTGCGGCAGCGCCGCCTTCACCACGCCGTCGACGATGTCGGTGTCGACCGACAGCGGCAGGTGCGGACCATGCTGCTCGGTCGCGGCCACCGGCAGCACGGCGATGGCGCGCGACCGGTCGAGCGCGGCGAAGTCGGCGGTGCCGAGGTCGGACCAGAAGCGGTGCGGAGCGTTCATGCCCCGAGTTTACGGATACATCCAGCGCCGCGACCACGGCTGTTCCTGCGCGCTGCGGCCCGCCGGCCGGCACAGCACTTGGAACAGCGCCACCTCGTCGTTCTCGAAGGCCCAGGCGCAACCGGCCAGGTAGATGCGCCAGATGCGCCAGCGCTTCTCGTCCACCTGCGGGCGGATCTGCGCCGCGTTCGCCTCGTAGGCCTCGCTCCAGAGCCGGGTGGTGCGCTGGTAGTGGCGGCGCAGGTTCTCCACATCCACGGCCTCCAGCCCGCCTTCCTGCATCGTGCGCAGCACGGTGGCGATGTGCGGCAGCTCGCCGCGCGGAAACACATAGCGGTGGATGAAACTGCCCCCACCGTGGCTGGCCTCGCCGTCGTGCGCATCGGTGCTGGTGATGCCGTGGTTCATGGCCCAGCCGTCCGGCGTGAGCAGACTGCGCAGGCAGCCGAAATAGCCGGCCAGGTGGTCCAGCCCCACGTGCTCGAACATGCCCACGCTGGTGATGCGGTCAAACGGTCCGTCGGCCACCTCGCGGTAGTCCTGCAGCCGGATCTCGACACGGTCCTGCAGCCCCGCGGCCCGCACCCGCCCGGTCGCCCAGTCGAACTGGTTCTGCGACAGCGTCACGCCCACGCAGCGGGCCCCGAACTGCTGGGCCGCGCGCAGCACCAGCGCCCCCCAGCCGCAGCCGATGTCCAGCAGGCGCTGCCCCGGCTGCAGCCGGATCTTGCGCAGGATGTGGTCGATCTTCTGCCACTGCGCCTGCTCCAGGCCCTCGTCCCCGCGCTCGAAATAGGCGCACGAATACACCATGCCTTCGCCCAGCCAGGGCCGGTAGAAGGCGTTGGACACGTCGTAGTGGTAGCGCACCGCCTCGCTGTCGCCGGCGCGTGTGTGGCCGCTGCTGCGCCGGATGCGTCCCAGCAGCCCGCCGCGGGGCTGCGCACTGCCCGCCAGACCGTGCGCCACCGCGACGATGTCGGCCAGCGGCCCCTCGACATCGACCAGCCCCTCGACATAGGCCTGGCCCAGGGTGTCCAGCCCGGGCTCGACCAGCAGCGGCCAGGCCGCGGCATCGCGCACATGCACCTCGACCCGCACCGCATCGCCGAGATCGACCGATCCGCCAGCGGCGCCATCCCACACCAGCCGCACCGGCACATTGGCCTGGGCGCGCACCCGCCCGGCCCAGGCCTGCACACGGTGTTCCAGCATCGATCCCATGGTCATCTCCCGTCGCTTCGGTGAATCCCCGGACCTCTTGCATCACTGAACGGGTTGTACCCAAGTTCGGGGCCGATGGGAACCCGGCGCCCACCTGCCAGCCGCGCGCAGTTGCCGCGGCATTGGCATATATTTGCCGGCTGGCCCCGGCGCACCGCCGGGAACTCTGCCTGCCGCGACCGCTCCTATGGCGGGACACACGCGTTCGGTAACGCCGTGATGCCCTCCGACCCCGACCGCCTCCCGATGCCCCTGCTTCCCCTTTTCCTGTCCGCTGCCCGGTACCGCCTTGCCGCGCTGGCCCTGTTGCTGTTCACCGGGCCGCTGGCCGCGCAGGCCCAGAACCTGCTCGGCGCCGCCGGCGCGCCGGTGGTGCAGACGCCCCAGGTCCGCGCCGAGCTCCTGGCCCACGCCCCCGAGGGCGTCGCCCCGGGCGCCAAGGTCTGGCTGGGCCTGCAGCTGACCCACCAGCCCGAGTGGCACACCTACTGGAAGAACTCGGGCGACTCGGGCCTGCCTACCGAGCTGCAGTGGACCCTGCCCGCGGGCGTGAGCGCGGGCGAGATCGCCTGGCCCACGCCGCGCAAGATCCCGATCGGCTCGCTGGCCAACTACGGCTACACCGGCACGGTGCTGCTGCCGGTGCCGCTGACGGTGGCCCCCGCCTTCGCCGGCCAGCAGCTGGATGTGACGCTGCACGCCACCTGGCTGGTCTGCCGCAAGGAATGCATTCCGGAAGAAGGCAACTTCCGGCTGAAGATCCCGGCACAGGGTTCGACCGGCCTGAACGGCGCGGCCTTCGACGCCGCCTTCGCCGCCGCCCCCAGGGACCAGGCCGCGGGCGCCAGCCAGGCCAGCCCCGACGCCGGCCATCTCAAGGTGGCGCTCGACGCGCTGCCCGCCGCCTGGAAGGGCCAGAAGCTGGAGTTTTTCCCCGAGCCGGCCGGCCTGATCGACCCGGGCGCGCCCTGGACCCAGCGGTGGGACGGCGCCCGCTGGACCGCGCAACTGCCGCTGTCGGCGCAGCGCGGCAGCAGCCCGGCCGAGATCGCCCTGGTGGTGGCGCTGGCCGACGCGCCGGGCGAAGGCCCGGGCCTGGCCGGGGCGCGCATGACGGTGCCGGTGCAGGGCGCATGGCCCGAAGTCAAGGCGCTGCCGGCGGCCGTGTCGCCGGCGCTGCAGGCCGCGCTGGATGCCAACACCGCCCGCGCCAAGGCGCCGGTGGGCAGCGGTGGCGCCCCGGTGTCGCTGCTCGCGGCCCTGCTGGGCGCGCTGCTCGGCGGCCTGATCCTCAACCTCATGCCCTGCGTCTTCCCGGTGCTGGCGATCAAGGTGCTGGCCTTCGCCAGACACGCCGACGACCGCGCCGCGCACCGCCGCCACGGTCTGGCCTACACCGCCGGCGTGGTGCTGTCGTTCCTCGCGCTGGGTGGCCTGCTGCTGGTCCTGCGGGCGGCGGGCGAGGCGATCGGCTGGGGCTTCCAGCTGCAGAGCCCGGCCGTGGTCGCCACGCTGGCCGCGCTGTTCACCGTGATCGGCCTGAACCTGGCCGGGATGTTCGAGTTCGGCTCGGTGCTGCCCTCGGGGCTGGCCAGCCTGCAGGCGCGGCACCCGCTGGCCGATGCTTTCCTGACCGGCGTGCTCGCGGTGGCCGTGGCCTCGCCCTGCACCGCCCCCTTCATGGGCGCCTCGCTGGGCCTGGCCGCCACGCTGCCGACGGCGCAGGCGCTGGCGGTGTTCGCGCTGCTGGGCCTGGGCATGGCGCTGCCCTACCTGGCCGCCAGCTGGTGGCCGGCGATCGCGCGCGCGCTGCCGCGCCCGGGCGCCTGGATGGAGCGCTTCCGCCAGTTCATGGCCTTCCCGATGTTCGCCACCGTGGTCTGGCTGCTCTGGGTGCTGGGGCAGCAGAGCGGCATCGACGGCGTGGCCGCGCTGCTGATGCTGCTGGTCGCGCTGACGCTGCTGATCTGGGCGCTGCGCCTGCAGGGCAGGGCCGGCCTGGTGGTGCGCGGCCTGTCGGCGCTGGCGCTGCTGGGCCTGCTGGCCGGCGTCGGCCCGCACGTGACGCGGCTGCAGGCCCCGGAACCGGCGGGCGCCGCGGTCGCCACCAGCGTCGAAGGCCTGCGCTGGGAAGCCTGGAGCGCGGCGCGCCAGGCCGAGCTGGTGGCACAGGGCCGCCCGGTGTTCGTCGACTTCACCGCCGCCTGGTGCGTGACCTGCCAGTTCAACAAGCGCAACGCGCTGGCCGACGAAGGCCTGCTGCGCGACCTGTCCGGCAAGAACGTCGCCCTGCTGCGCGCCGACTGGACACGCCGCGACCCCGCCGTCACCGCGGCGCTGGCCGAGCTGGGCCGCAATGGCGTGCCGGTCTATGTGCTGCTCGCCAAGGGCCAGCCCGCGCGCGTGCTGACCGAGGTGCTCAGCGTGTCCGAGGTGCGCGAGGCGCTGGCCAGCCTCTGAGGCTGCATCCGGCGCCTGAACGCAGGGCGCCAGTGGCACCGGTCCGTCACCGACCCGGTGCCACAATCGCCGCTCACCCGTCCAGGAGATCCCATGGCCTTCAACGACTTCCGCATGGACAACCAGTGGTTGCCCTTCACGCCCAACCGCGCTTTTCAGAAAGACCCGAGGGTCTTCACCGGCGCCGACGGCATGTATTTCACGACCCACGACGGCCGCCAGGTCATCGACGGCATCTCCAGCCTCTGGTGCGTGGGCGCCGGCCACAACCGCAAACCGATCAACGAAGCGATCAAGAAGCAGCTGGACACGCTGGACTACTCGACCGCCTTCAGCATCAGCAACGACAAGGCCTTCCGCGCCGCCGAGATGATCGCGACCATGGCGCCCGGTGACCTCAACAAGGTGCTGTTCTGCAACTCGGGTTCCGAGGCCGCCGACACCTCGCTGAAGGTCGCGCTGGCCTACCACCGCGCCCGCGGCGAGGGCCACCGCAACCTCTTCATCGGCCGCGAGCGCGGTTACCACGGCGTCAACTTCGGCGGCATGAGCGTGGGCGGCATTCCGGCCAACCGCAAGGTCTACGGCGCCGCGCTGCTGCCGCGCGTGGACCACCTGCGCTTCATCCACGACCCGGTGAACCACGCCTACATCCACAACCAGGAACCGGTGTGGAACGAGGACCTGCTGTTGGAGCTGGAAAACCGCATCCTGCCGCTGCACGACGCCAGCAACGTGGCGGCGGTGATCGTCGAGCCGGTGGCCGGCAGCGCGGGCTGGTACATCCCGCCGCAGGGCTACCTCAAGCGCCTGCGCGAGATCTGCGACAAGCACGGCATCCTGCTGATCTTCGACGAGGTCATCACCGGCTTCGGCCGCCTGGGCACGCCCTTCGCCTCCGACTACTACGGCGTGCAGCCCGACATGCTGAACTTCGCCAAGGCGGTCACCAACGGCGTGATTCCCATGGGCGGCGTGGTCTGCAGCGACCGCATCTACGACGCCATGATGAACGCCCACGGCAATGCGCCGGATCACGCGATCGAGTTCTTCCACGGCTACACCTACTCCGGCCACCCGGTCGCCTGTGCCGCCGCCATCGCCACGCTGGAGCTGTTCCAGCAGGAAAACCTGTTCGCCCGTGCCGGCGAGATGGGCACCGTGCTGGGCGATGCCGCCCACAGTGCGATCAAGGGCCTGCCCAACGTGATCAGCATCCGCAGCCTGGGCCTGGCGGTGGGCGTCGAGCTGGCGTCGATCCCCGGCCTGCCCGGCAAGCGCGCCTACGACATCTTCCTGGACTGCTACCAGCGCGGTGTTCTCGTGCGAAATGCTGGAGAAAACCTGGTTTTCGCGCCGCCCTACATCGTCGAGCGCGAGCAGATTGATACGATGATCAATGTTCTGGCCGACGCCATCCGGCGCCACGCCTGATCGACCGTCCCTTTCGACGAACCATCCCGCAGCACGGAGGCACCGCATGGCCATCATGGATTTCCTGAACCGCCAGTTCATCGACGTCATCGAGTGGGTCGACGACTCGCGCGACACGCTGTCGTACCGATACCCCGACGACGACAAGCAGATCAAGAACGAGGCCCAGCTGATCGTGCGCGAGAGCCAGATCGCGCAGTTCGTCTACGTCGGCCAGTTCGCCGATACCCTGGGCCCGGGCCGCCACACGCTCAAGACCGAGAACATCCCGATCCTGGGTGACCTGCTGGGCTGGAAGTACAAGTTCCAGACGCCGTTCAAGGCCGATGTCTACTACGTCGTCACCCGCGTCTTCTCCGGCAACAAGTGGGGCACCTCCAACCCGGTCATGATGCGCGACGCCGATTTCGGCGTGGTGCGCATGCGCGCCTTCGGCACCTACGACTTCAAGATCGTCGACCCGGTCAAGTTCCTCAAGGAAGTCGCCGGCACCGACCAGCACTTCCGGCTGGACGAGTTCAACGACGTGATGCGCTCGCGCCTGGTGAGCGTGTTCAGCGAGACCCTGGCCAAGGCCAAGGTGCCGGCGCTGGACGTCGCCATGCGCTACAGCGAACTGGGCGAGGCGCTGCTGCCCGGCATCAATGAAGCCACCCGCGACAAGTACGGCATCGAGCTGACCACCTTCGTGGTGGAGAACGTCTCCGTGCCGCCGGAGCTGGAGCAGGCGATCGACAAGCGCGGCGCGATGACCGCGATCGGCAACCTCAACGACTTCGTCAAATACAACATGGGCACCGCCCTGGCGGAAGGCAAGGCGGGCACCGCGGGCATCGGCGCCGAGCTGGCCGCCGGCCTGGCGATGGGTCAGTCCATGATGCAGGGCATGGGCGGCGCCGCACAGGCTCCCTCGCAGCAAGGCATGGTCCCGCCCGCACCGGCACCGGCGGCGGCTCCTGCCGCCGCTCCGGTGGCGCTGCTGACCCCCGAACAGGTGGCGCAGGCACTGGGCGTGAGTCCGGCCGACGTGCAGCAGGAACTGGAGGCCGGCAACCTCAAGGGTCGCAAGATCGGCAGCCAGTGGCGCGTGCCGCAGGCCGCGCTGGACGAATTCCTCAAAGGCTGATCGCGCGCACCCATGCAGCTGAGCGAACTCACCGCAAGCAAAAAACTGGCTTGTCCCGCCTGCGGCGGTGAGGCCCAGTGGAACCCGGGCAAGAAAGCGCTGATCTGCGCCTTCTGCGGCACCGAATCACCCTACGAAGTCAAGACCAGCGGCGAGATCGTCGAGCACGATCTCGTCGCTGCGCTCAAGGCCATCCCCAAAGACGCGCGCGGCTGGCAGGACGAGCGCCGCTCGGTGCGCTGCCAGCACTGCCAGGCCATCAGCACCTTCACCGCAGCCCAGCAGGGCAAGGCCTGCGACTTCTGCGGCTCGACCTCGCTGGTGCCGTTCGAAGAGACGGGCGACATCATCCGGCCCGAGAGCCTGCTGCCGTTCGAGATCAACGAACCCTCGGCGCGCGACAAGCTGCGCCAGTGGTACAAGTCGCGCTTCTGGGCGCCGAACAACCTCGGCGGCAAGGCGCTGACCGACACCGTCAAGGGCGTCTACCTGCCGTACTGGACTTTCGACGCCGATGTCAGCGCCAGCTACACCGCCGAGGGCGGCGAGTACCACCAGAACCAGAAGGGCGAGCGCGAGGTGCGCTGGTTCCCGGTCAGCGGCCAGGTGCAGCACTTCTTCGACGACACCCTGGTCTGCGGCTCCAAGGGCGTGCATCCCGCGCTGGTCGAGGAGGTCGAACCGTTCCCGACGAGTTCCGAGCGCCTCAAGCCCTACGACCCCGGCTACCTCAGCGGCTGGACGGTCGAGCGCTACCAGCTCGATCTGGTGGCGGGCGCACAGCGCGGGCGTGAACGCATGACCGATGCGATCCGCCAAATGTGCGCCAACGACATCCGCACCGACACCCACCGCAACCTGCAGGTCTCGCCCAATTTCGACCGCCAGACCTTCAAGCACGTGCTGCTGCCGATCTGGCTGGTGGGCTACAACTACGGATCCAAGGACTACCAGGTGGTGGTCAACGGCGCGACCGGGCAGGTGGCCGGCGAGTACCCCAAGAGCTGGGTCAAGATCCTGCTGGCGGTCATCGCCGCGCTGGTGGTGCTCTACATCTTCATGTCGCTGCAGGGCGGGCGCTGAGCCTCCCGCAGGCGGGGCCGTTCAACGGCCCATCTGCTGGCGCATTTCCGCGCAGTGGTCCTGGGGCTGGCGCGCCGGGGTGAACCAGATCCGGTCGGCCTGCGCGGCGTCCACCGCCGACGCGGCGTCCTGCGACAGCGCGATCACCACGCGGTGCGCCTGCCCCGCGGGCAGGTGGCCCGGCACACCGACGTCCTTCTGCACATGGCCGTTGCCGGCCACCAGCAGCACCGTACGCCCCGGCTGCAGGGCCGCCAGCGCGGTCTGCGCCATCGCGCGGTCGCGCGCGAGCTGGATGCGCGTCATGGGCGCGACCTGCGCCTCCGGCAGCAACTGGCAATGCCCTTCGCGGATCGCGTCGCGCTGCTGCTGCAGGGCCGCCGCGGGCAGGATCTGGTCCAGCGCCGCCTCGCCCATCACCGTCCGCATCTGCGCGCGCGGCAGGTTGCCGCCCAGCACCGGCACGCCGGCACGCACCGCGGCCATCACGACCGGACCATAGACCGCCCACGGCCAGGCACCGGCGTTGCGCGCGGCCGACCAGTCCAGCGCCTCGCGCACCCTGGTCTCGCTGGTGTCGGGAGCCAGCCCCGTGGTCTGGTGGCCCTGCTCGACCATCTCCATCACCACCGCCGCCAGTTCGCCACGCGCCGCCAGCTGGCGCACCGTGTCGCGCTGCAGCGCCTGGTGTTCGGGCGCGTCGTGCAGTTCGCCGACCAGCAGCAAGGGCGTGGGCAGCAGGCCCTGCAGGTCGGCGTTCGACGCCGGCAGCGTGCCGCAGGCGGTGAGCAGACTGGCCAGACAGATCGCCAGCAGGCAACGCCAGGTGACAGCGGGTCGACAGTTCATGCGCCGATACTACGCGCCCTGTCTTTGTTTTCCTGGTTGTTCCTGTGCGCGTGCTCCTGACGCTGGTCCTGGCTTTCGTGGCGGCACGCCTGTGCGTCTGGCTGCACACCCCCATTCCCTGGATGATCGGTCCGCTGGTCGCGACCGCGCTGGCCTCGGTGCTGGGCGCTCCCACCGCGAGCTGGATCCCGCTGCGCAACGCCGGCCAGTGGGTGATCGCGACCGCGCTGGGGCTGTATTTCACGCCCGCCGTGGGCGCGGCCGTGGTGGGCCTGTGGTGGGCGATCGCGCTGGGCATCGCCTGGGCGCTGGCGCTCGGGTTCGGCTTCGGGGCCTGGCTGCGGCGGGTGCACGCCACCCAGCTCGAACACCTGAGCCCGGAACAGCTGCGCAGCACCACCTACTTCGCCGGCGCCATCGGTGGCGCCTCGGAGATGACCCTGATCGCCGAGCGCCACGGCGCCCGCACCGATCTGGTCGCGGCGGCGCACAGCCTGCGCGTGCTGCTGGTGACGGTCACGATCCCGTTCGCGATGCAGGCCTGGGGGGTGTCGGGCCTGGACCCGACGCCGCCGGGCGCGCGCGAGGTGCAGATCGGCGGGCTGGTGTTGCTGGGCGTGCTGACACTGGCGGGTGCGCTGGTGATGCGCCAGCTCGGCCGGGCCAACCCCTGGTTCATGGGCGCGCTGCTGGTGACCATGGTGCTGACCCTCTCGGGCGTCACGCTCTCGGCCATCCCGCCCGCGCTCAGCGCCGCGGCGCAGCTGGTGATCGGCGTCAGTCTGGGGGTGCGCTTCACGCCGGCCTTCGTGCACACCGCGCCGCGCTGGCTGGGTTCGGTGGCCGCCGCGAGCCTGTTCATGATGAGCATCTGCGCCGGCTTCGCCTGGCTGCTGTCGCTGGCGACCGGCTTGCATCCGGCCACCATGGTGCTGGGCACCTCGCCCGGTGGCATCGCAGAGATGTCGATCACCGCCAAGGTGCTGCAGCTGGGTGTGCCGATGGTCACCGCCTTCCAGGTCTGCCGCCTGGTCGCGGTGCTGATCCTGGCCGAGCCGGTGTTCCGCTGGTGGGCGGCGCGGCAGACCGCGGCCAGCCCATAACTCAGCGTCAGTGGCGGAAACGCCCTTCGCTGGTGACGATGGACAGGTCGACCAGCGACATGCCGGCGTGTTCGCCGGTCCGGTAGGCGATCTTGGTGCCTTCGACGCTCAGCTCGGCGTTGCGCAGGCCGCTCACGAACGACTCCCGGGTGGGGCTGGGACCGGCCCGCTTGAGCGCCTCCACCAGCGCGCGCGCCGTGAGATATCCCTCCAGGCTGCCGTACGAGAAGGCTTCTCCCGGTCGCTCCCTGGTGAACGCGTCCTGGTAGGCGCGGGTCAATGCGGTCTTGCGTTCCCAGGGGCTGGGCATGACCTGCGCAAAGATCATGCCGTAGGCCTGATCGCCCAAGTGCTTGGCCAGTTGCGTCGAACCGGAGTTGACGCCGAAGAACGCCGCCTTCACGCCGGTCTGGCGCGACTGCCGGATCAGCTTTTCGTACATGCCCGCACCACCGTGGTTGAACACCATCTGGGCGCCGCTGCTGGCGATCTTCTGCGCCATCGCCGCCAGCTGGGCATCGCTGATGTCCGACTTGAACGGCAGGTCGGTAACCGCCGCGATGCCGACCTCCTTGGCCAGGCGCTCGACATTGGCCAGGTGCAGCTGCCCGGTTTCGGAATCCGAGCGCACAAAGGCCACGCGGCTCATGCCCAGGCTCTTCGCCTGGGCCATCAGGGCACGGAACTCTTCCTTGTGTTCGGCGCGCACCGGAAACACCAGCGGCTGGTGCGGCTCACGCAGGGTCGGCGAGCCCGCCATCGGACCGAAGAACGGCACTTTCAGGTCGATGGCCGCCTTCATGACCGCGGTGGACGGCCCGCCCTCGATCGAGCCGAACAGCAGGAACACCTTGTCCTGCGTCACCAGTTGCCGCGCATTGGCCTCGGCCTGGTCGGGCTTGTTGTCGTCGTCGAGCACCTTGAAGACCAGCTTGCGGCCGCCGACACCGCCGCTGCGGTTGACCTGCGCGATCGCGGTCTCCACCCCGGCCCGGACCGCGGCGCCGTATTCGTTCTTGCCTGCTTGCAGGGTCAGGGTCTGCCCGATCAGGATCTGGCTGGCGCTCACCCCGTCGGCCGCCTGGACCGCCAGAGGCACCAGCGCCCCGACCACCAGGCCACGCAGCAGACGCGCAGCCCATTGCCTCGATGTCATGAAAATACTCCTCCACTGTATGGAGCCCTGAGTGTAGGGAAGTCGCCAACCCGGAGCCAGAAACAACAAGGCCGATGCAGGGCATCGGCCTTTGTCGCTGTCGTGGCGGGATGCGCCTCAGTGCATCACCACAGGCATCTGTGCGAGGGTGGCGTAGCCTTCCAGGGTGTCTTCCACCTCTTCCTGCGAAGGGGTGTTCTGCTGCCAGGCCGTGATCTGCATCTGGAACATCTCGGCCCATGAGCCGTCGAGGTAGACCTCCTTGCCCGCGCGTTTGTCCACGATTTCAAAACCGTGGCGCGGGATCTGGGGGCCGTCCAGGCGTTCGGCCTCGCCATCCACCGGCGCATTGGCCAGGATGTGGACCACCGCAAAACTGTCCGAGTCGTAGAGCATCTGCATGATGTATTTCCTTCCACAGGGCCAAACTCTGCGCCTGTTGTCCGTTATATCGGCAATTGGGAGCCGGGCTTCAGCCCCATGTGCATTTAGATGGCACTGAGAAGGGAAGTTTCAAGATGCGTGTGTTTTCCGGCACATTTCCGGGCTTCAGGGCACGCTGACGGGCCCCTGCCCCAAATTCAGTGGCGGGAACTCCTGCAGCTTCATGTCCAGGAAATCGCCATTGGGCTCGGTGACGCGGATGCGGCCCGGCAGATGGGCATACCCCGGCAGCAGCCAGACCTCGACCTTGCGGTCGTAGTCCTTGCGCGGGCTGCGGGTGAGCTTGCGCGCCGGCGCTTCGCCCGCCGGCAGCGATTCGGTGGCGAGCGGGCCGACCTGGAACAGCCAGACCTCGGCGGCGTCGACGCTGGTGACCGGCAGGCGCAGCATCTGCCCCTCGGCATAGGCGTCGGGCCGGGCGTTGAACAGGCCGGCGAGCTGGAAGTTGACCGACAGGCGGTCCTGCGTGCCCGGCAGCAGCTTGGCCTCTGCCGCGTTGCTGCTGTAGCGGATGCGCTGGCCTTCGCGGTCGAAATGCGCCGCCCGCTCGCTGCTGCGACGCTTGTCCGAGAAACGGTCGGGCAGCAATCCCTTGTCGGTGAGGCGGCCGGCGCTGCCCTGCTCCAGCACGGTGAACACCAGCACCCGGGTCGCCAGCCTGGCCTCGTACTGTTGGCCATCGTGTCGCCATTCCAGCGTGCCGGAGCCCGAATACGTCGAGCCCTTGACCGTCGCGGTGGCGGCATAACGCAGGCTCACGCTGGGCGGCGGCGTGGCCGGCGGCAGACCGGCTTCCGACAGACCAGCGCCAGCACCCACGACCGTGCCGGCCGCGACCTCGGTGCCGGGCTGAAGGTCCGAAGCGGGTTCCTGCACCGCAGGAGGCGGCGTCTCGACCACCGGCGGCACGGGCACGGCCACCGCGACCTCGACCGGTGGCGGCACCGGTTCGGCGACGACGGGCGGCGGCGCGGGCGGCTCGATCACCAGCGGAGGCTCCGGTGGCGGCGGCGGCTTGACCACCTTGGGCGGCGGTTCGGGAGCCTTCACCGGTTCGGGCGCCTGGGGAACGATCCAGCGCACGCGACTCGTGCGCACCGGTGGAGGCAGTTCGTCGGGCAAGGGGGCGGCCGCGGTCGCGGGGTTCTGCGCCGCCACGGTGGTCGGTGGCGGTCCGCCGGACGCGTCGGTCGCGGTCGACACGAACATGTCCAGCGACAGGCCCGACAACCCGCCGCTGAGCAGGCTCAGGTGCGCCAGCAGCACGCCCGCGCCCAGGCCGAACAGCACCCGCGGGCGCGGCGCGGCGCGTTCAGAGGACAGAGGCATGACGGCGTTCACGGGTGTGCCTTCGCCCTCTGGACTGCGGTGCGAGCTTGCCTGGGAACGGCCCTGCGCTGCGCTCATGGCTGCACGCGGTATCCCAGGTCGGCACTGAGCTGTTGCGCACACCGGCGCAACGCCTGGGCCGGCGCACCGCTCCAGCCGGTGTCCAGCGTCGCCACCGAACCCAGCACCACCAGACCCAGCGCCAGCCGGCCCTGGGCATCGAACACCGGCGCGCAGAAACCGCCGACGCCCGGCAGCAGGCTGTGCACCACACGGCCCAGACCCTGCGTGCGCGTTTCCTCCATGATCGCCTGCACGTCCTGCAGCGTCTGCGGCACGTCGACCAGCGGCACGCCGCTGCGTGGCATCTTCTTCACCCGCGCCAGCTCTTCGCGGACCATGGGTCCGACGCGCTGGGCGTCCGGACCGTCCTGCCCCATGAAAGCGGCAAAGCAGCGGCCGGTGGCCGAGGTCAGCAGCGGCATCACGTCGCCCAGGCGCAGCGTGACCGGCACGGTCTGCGGCGCTTCGGCCCAGTGCACCATGGTCGGCCCCTGGTTGCCCCAGACGGCGATCGCCAGCGTGTGGCCGGTCTCATGGAGCAGCGCGGGCACGCGGTCGCGCGCCAGCTTGACGGCATCCAGCCGGCTCAGGCTGGCCAGCCCCAGGCGCAACGCGGCCGGGCCGAGGTCGTAGCGCGTGCTCACCGGGTCCTGCGCCACCAGCCCCATGCGCTGGAAGCTCACCAGATAGCGGTGCGCCTTGGCCGCGCTCATGCCGGCGGCGGCGGCCAGGTCGCGCAGCATCAGCGCGCCGGGCGCCTGCGACAGCGCGTTGAGCAACTCGAAACCGACCTCCACCGACTGGATGCCGGCGCGCAGGTGTTCGGTGTCCTGATCGGCAGCATCGCGGCGGACAGTGGCCTTGGGGGCGGAGGATTTCGCGGCGGGCATCGGCAAACGGGCAGAAAACGGGCGGGAATTCAGGGGGATTTCACACGCCGGCTGGCGCGCTGAACTAGAATGTCATTTTTACGCATAGGTTAACGAATTTCACTATTCGTAATCAAGCCACCCCACACAACCCGCAGGAGACTCGCATGAAACTCGCCACCTACAAGGACGGCTCGCGTGACGGACAACTGGTGGTCGTCTCGCGCGACCTGTCGACCGCCCATTATGCGACGGGCATCGCCACCAAGCTGCAGCAGGTGCTGGACGACTGGAACTTCCTGGCGCCCCAGCTGCAGGACCTGTATGTGACGCTCAACCAGGGCAAGGCGCGCCACGCCTTCCCCTTCGATCCGGCCCTGTGCATGGCCCCGCTGCCGCGCGCCTACCAGTGGGCCGACGGCTCGGCCTACATCAACCACGTCGAGCTGGTGCGCGCCGCCCGCAACTCCGAGGTGCCGCACAGCTTCTACGAAGACCCGCTGATGTACCAGGGCGGCAGCGACGACTTCATCGGCCCGCGCGACGACGTGGTCGTGCCCAGCGAGGACTACGGCATCGACTTCGAGGCCGAGATCGCGGTCATCACCGGCGACGTGCCGATGTGCACCACGCCCGAACAGGCGATCGACGGCGTGCGCCTGCTGATGCTGGCCAACGACGTGAGCCTGCGCAACCTGATCCCGGCCGAGCTGGCCAAGGGCTTTGGCTTCTTCCAGAGCAAGCCCGCCACCGCCTTCAGCCCGGTGGCCGTGACGCCCGACGAGCTGGGCGATGCCTGGCAAGGCGGCCGGGTGCACCTGACGATGCAGAGCACCTGGAACGGCCGCAAGGTCGGCATGTGCGAGGCCGGTCCCGACATGACCTTCCACTTCGGCCAGCTGATCGCCCACATCGGCAAGACCCGCAATGTGCGCGCCGGCTCCATCGTCGGCTCGGGCACGGTGAGCAACCGCGGCGTCGAGGTGGACGGCAAGAAGGACTGGCCCAAGGGCTATTCCTGCATCGCCGAGAAGCGCGCGATCGAGACCATCATCGACGGCAAGCCCTCAACCGACTACATGAAGTTCGGCGACACCATCCGCATCGAGATGAAGGGCAAGGACGGCCAGAGCGTGTTCGGCGCGATCGAGCAGACGATCGCCCCCCTGGAGAAATAAGCCCCCCCACGCTCCACCGCTTCGCGGGTCGCTGCCGCCCGCCCGGCCCCCGCGGCGCATTTATGATCGGTCGCACCATGCAGACGGTGCGCCCCTCTCACTGCCAATCCACGCGAAGCCGCTGCGGGGCCGTTCGTGGCTGAGGGCACGCAGCGCCGCTACGAAGCGCCCTGCCCCGGCTGCGGCGCGCCGGTCGCCTTCCAGAGCGCGCAGTCGACCCACGCGGTCTGCGCGTATTGCCACTCCAGCGTCGTGCGCACGGCCGATGCGCTGGCCCGCCTGGGCCGCATCGCCGACGAATTCACCGACTACAGCCCGCTCAAGATCGGCGCCACCGGCCAGTGGCAGGGCCAGGCCTTCACCCTGGTCGGCCGCCTGCAGCTGGGCAATGCCCAGGCCCGCTGGACCGACTGGCAGGCGGTGTTCGACGACCAGAGCCTGGGCAGCCTGAGCGAAGACAACGGCAGCTTCGTGTTCAGCCGGCCCGTGTCGGCGCCCGGCAAAGTGGCCGGCTTCAAGGACTGGCGCATGGGCTTGCGCCATCCGCTGGGCGGCAAGCAGTTCGCCGTCAGCGCGGTCACCGAGGTGTCGGTGCTGGCTGCGCAAGGCGAACTGGGCCACCTGCCCGCGGCCGGCCAGCACTTCGGGGTGGTCGAGTTGCGCAGCGATGGCGGCGAGGTCTGCAGCATCGACTACGCCAGCGAACCGCCAGCGGTCTGGACCGGCAGCGAAGTCCGGCTCGACGACCTGAAGCTGACCGGCCTGGCCGGCGACGCGCTGCGCAAGGACGAAGGCCGGCACTTCAACTGCCCGAACTGCGCCGCGCGGCTGGAGGTCAAGCTCGACACCACCAAGAGCATGAGCTGCCCCTCGTGCGATGCGCTGATCGACCTGTCGGCGGGCATCGGCGGCGAACTCAGGCACGCGATCCAGGACGAGCCGGTGCGGCCGCTGATCCCGCTGGGCACCACCGGCCAGCTGCGCGGCATCGACTGGCAGGTCGTGGGCTACCAGCACCGCTCGGGCACGGAGCCGGGCGAGGACGATGTGTTCGGCTGGCAGGAATACCTGCTCTACAACCGCAAGGCAGGTTTTCAGTTCCTGGTCGACGCGGAAGACGGCTGGAGCCTGGTCAAGCCCGCCACCGGCGCGCCGCAGGTGGCTTCCGGTGGCGCCGCCGCCACCTACCTGGGCAAGCGCTATGCGCGCCAGTACAGTTACCGCGCCGAGACGCAATACGTCGCCGGCGAGTTCTACTGGAAGGTCGAACGCGGCCAGATCACCGACAACGTGGACTACGCGCAGGGCCACCACCTGCTGTCGCTGGAAAAGGCGGCCAACGAGTGGACCTGGTCGGTCGGCGAGCGGCTGGACAGCGCGGCCGTGGCCAAGGCGTTCCAGCTCGACGAGAAGAAAGACCTGTTCAAGCGCGGCGACGCGACACCGTTGAGCAGCGACAGCTGGTCGATCGGCAAGGTGATCCTCATCGTGCTGGTGGTGCTGTTTTTCGTGCTGCTGGAACGCGGCTGCGACGACTGCGATCCGCAGGTCGAGAACTGCAGCTCGACCTCGGGCCGCTGGGGCAGCGGCTCCTTCGGCGGCAGCTCCAGCGGCGGCTGGCACAAATGATTTCCGGGCCCGTCCCGATCCCACAACCCTGACAGGAGAAGACAGATGGACATTGAATGGCTCAGGCCCGCGGCGTTTCTGGGATCGATCCTGTTCGCGCTGATCGGCGTGGTGGTGTTCTGGATCGCCTTCGTGGTGATCGACAAGCTCACGCCCTACGACCTCTGGAAGGAACTGGTCGAGAACCGCAACACCGCGCTGGGCATGGTGGTGGCGGCGATGTGCCTGGGCATCTCGATCATCGTGGCCGCCGCGATACATGGGTGACCCCCCGCGCCGCCTGCGGCGTCACCCCCCGGGGGGCGCCGTCTGCGGCCCGGCGGAGCCGGTTCCGCGACGACCTTGAACGGTCGCGCGCCGGCCACTGCGTTCTTTCATGACCACTGCCATCGAACCCCAACGCGCTTCCCCTGGACCGGTGGAAGTCGCGCTGCTGGCCAGCGTGTTTCTGGTCGCGGCCTGCGGGCTGGTGTACGAGCTGGTGGGGGCGGCGCTGGCGTCGTATGTGCTCGGCGACTCGGTGCTGCAGTTCTCGACCGTCATCGGCACCTACCTGTTCGCCATGGGCATCGGCAGCTGGCTCTCGCGCCATGTCGAGCGTCAGCTGCCGGCGCAGTTCCTGCGCATCGAGCTGCTGATCGCGCTGGTCGGCGGCCTGCTGCCGGCCCTGCTGTTCCTCGCCAACGCCTACCTGCCCGGCGCGTTCCGCGGCCTGCTCTATGGCCTGGTGCTGCTGGTGGGCGCGCTGGTCGGGCTGGAGATTCCGCTGGTGATGCGCATCCTGCGCCACCACGTGCAGCTCAAGGACCTGGTGTCGCAGGTGCTGACCTTCGACTACCTCGGCGCGCTCGCGGTCTCGATCGCCTTCCCGCTGTGGCTGGTGCCGCAGCTGGGGCTGGCGCGCACCGGCCTGCTGTTCGGCCTGCTGAACGTGGCGGTGGCGTTCTGGACCCTGTGGCTGTTCCGTGGCGAGATCCGCGCGCGGGCCGCGCACACGCTGTCGGCGGTGCTGGTGCTGGCGACGCTGCTGGGCGCCTGGGCCATGGCCGGGCGCATCACCTCCGCGTCCGAAGACCGTTTTTTCCAGGACAAGGTGGTGCGCGCCGAGACCACGCCCTGGCAACGCATCGTCGTCACGCGCGGCCCGCAGGGGCACCGCCTGTTCCTCAACGGCAACCTGCAGTTCGCCGAGAGCGACGAGTACCGCTACCACGAGGCCCTGGTCCATCCGGTGATGTCGGCCTACGCCACCGGCGGCGGCGCGCCGCGCCGCGTGGCGGTGCTCGGCGGCGGCGACGGCATGGCGGTGCGCGAGATCCTCAAGTACCCGGGCGTGGAGAAGGTGACGCTGGTGGAGCTCGACCCGGCGATGACACGGCTGTTCTCCACCGACGAGACGCTGCGCCGGCTCAACGGCGATGCACTGAACGCGCCGCGCGTGCAGGTGGTCAACACCGACGCCTTCCAGTGGCTGGAACAGGGCAGCGAACCGTTCGACGTGATCGTGGTGGACTTTCCGGACCCGACCAACTTCGCGGTCGGCAAGCTCTACACGGAGTCGTTCTACGCGCTGCTGGCGCGGCGCCTGTCGGCCAGCGGCTTTGCCGTGGTGCAGACCACCTCGCCGCTGGTGGCGCGCCAGAGTTTCTGGACCGTCGCCGCGACCATCGAGGCCGCCGGGCTGCGCACCGCGCCGTACCACGCGCACGTGCCCAGCTTCGGCGAATGGGGCTTCATCGTCGCCAGCCGCCGCCCCTTCAGCCCCGGCGGTGGCGTCCTGCCCGCCGGCCTGCGCTTCCTCACGCCCGACACGCTCAAGCTGATGTTCGACTTCCCGGCCGACATGGCGCGGGTGCCGGCCGAAGTGAACCGGCTGTCGAACCAGGTGCTGGTGCACACCTACGAGCAGGAATGGGGAAAGGTCGCGAAGTGACGGACCCATGGCGCTGACGCGGCGGGAGTGTCTGGGCTGGATGGGTGCCGCGGGCGCCGGTCTGGCGGGCTGCCGTGCGGCGCCGCACGACATCCCTGGCGGTTTCACCGCCCCCGACCCGGCGCGTGGTCACCGCTGGCGCGACGCGGCGCGCGCCGAACCGACTGCGCAGAGGCGCACGGGCGTGCTGGTGCTGGGCGGTGGTGTCGCGGGGCTCGCGGCGGCGCGCTCGCTCGCCCTGGCTGGGGTCGATGACTTCGCCTTGCTGGAGTTCGAAGACACGGCCGGCGGCAATGCGCGCGGCGGCCTGCTCGGCGGGCTGGCCTGCCCGCTGGGCGCGCACTACCTGCCCGCGCCCTCGGACGACGCACCCGAACTGCAGGCCTGGCTGGAACAACTCGGCCTGCGTCAGCGCATCGCCGGCCGCTGGGTCTGGGACGAGCGCCACCTCTGCCACAGCCCGCAGGAGCGCCTCTACTGGAACGGCCACTGGCAGGACGGACTGCTGCCGATCGAAGGCGCCAGCGCATCGACCCTACAGCAGTACCGCCGCATGAGCCAGCTCATCGGTGAGGCAAGGCACTCACAGCGCTGGGCCATGCCCGCGTTGCGACTGCCCGTGACCGACACCACCCGCGCGCTGTGGTCGCAGAGCTTTGCGCAATGGCTCGACGGCCACGGGCTCGACGACCCGCAGCTGCGCTGGTACCTCGACTACGCCTGCCGCGACGACTACGGCGCCAGCGCTCGCGCAGTCTCGGCCTGGGCCGGCATCCACTACTTCGCCAGCCGCCACGGCTTCCCGGCGCCGGGCGAAGCCGGCGAGGCCGAGCCGCTGCTGACCTGGCCCGAAGGCAATGCCTGGCTGACGCAGCAACTGGCGGCGGGTCTTGGCGAACGGCTGCACACCGGGCAGGGCGTGCTGCGCGTGACCCCCGGGCGCCATGGGGTGACCGTCGATGCGCTGTCGATGGCCGACGGCCGCGTGACGCGCTGGCAGGCGGGCGCGGTCGTGGTCGCGTTGCCGGTGTTCATCGCGAAACGCCTGATCGACCCGCTGCCGCCGCTGCTCGCGGCCCGCGCCAACGGACTGTCGATGGCGCCCTGGGTCGTCGTGAACCTGCTGCTGGACGGACCACCGAAAGACCGCGGCGGCGCGCACCCGAGCTGGGACAACGTGGTCTACGGCAGCGCGGGACTGGGCTACGTCGACGCCAGCCACCAGTCGCTGGCGCGGGTGACCGGCCCGCGCGTCTGGACCTGGTACCGGCCGCTGGGCGACGAATCCGCTGGGCGCCAGAACTTGCTGCAACAGCCCTGGACCCACTGGAGCGACCAGGCGCTGGCCGAGCTGTCGGTGCCCCACCCGGACCTGCCCGGCCATGTGACCGAGGTCTCGGTCACCCGGTACGGCCACGCGATGGCAATCCCCGCGCCAGGCTCGCTGTACGAAGGCCCGACGCAAGACGGCCGCCTGTGCTTCGCGCACGCCGACTGGGCGGGCTATTCGGTGTTCGAAGAAGCCTTCACGCGCGGCCACCTGGCCGGACAGCAGGCCGCGCAGCGGCTGCGCGCCTGAACGGCGACCGGCTCAGAGCGCGGTGGGCGTGGCGCCGCGCTCGACCGCCCGCTGCAGCGCCTCGCCCGGCTCGAACAGGTCGAGCAGCGAGCGCATCAGCAAGGCGGCACGCGCCGAGTGGTCGGCGCCGAAATTGCAGACATACACATCGAGACTGACGCTGCGGCTCTCGGGCCAGGTGTGCACGCACAGGTGCGATTCGGCCAGCAGCACGGTGGCCGTCACGCCGCCGGGGCCGTGCGCCGTGTCGGGGAAGCGGTGCCCCAGCTGCGCCACGGCCTGCAGGCCACTGTCCTGCACCCGCTGCACGCAAGCCGCCAGCAGCCGCGCCTCCTCGGTCAGCCAGGCCATGTCGCAGCGGCAGTGCCGCAGGTCGGCGGTGAGATGCAGGCCGTTCACGGTGTCAGGAGGCGAAGATGGCGTCGGTAGTGCCGAAGCCCTTGACCTCGACCGGGTTGCCGAACGGGTCGCAGAAGAACATCGTCCACTGCTCGCCCGGCTGGCCTTCGAAGCGCACCTGCGGCGGCAGCACGAAGTCCACACCGGCGGCCGTCAGCCGCTCGGCCAGTGCGCGCCACGCGGGCAGCAACAGCACCAGGCCAAAGTGCGGCATCGGCACCAGGTGGTCGCCGACCTTGCCGGTGCGCGTGGTCTTGAAGGGCTCGCCCAGGTGCAGCGAGATCTGGTGGCTGAAGAAGTCGAAGTCGACCCAGGTGTCGGTGCTGCGGCCTTCGGTGCAGCCGAGCACGCCGCCGTAGAAACGCCGCGCCTCGTCGAGATCGGTGACGTGAAACGCGAAGTGGAACAGGCTGCGCGCCGGCAGGGTGGTGGTGCTCATCGCGTCAGGATATCAAAGCGCCCCGGCCCAAAAGAAAAAACCGCCCGGGCGCGAAGCGCCGGGCGGTCAGGGCGCGCGCTGGCGCGTCAGCGCTGCGCGGGATCGACGGCCTTCTGGTCGTACTTGGTGAAATATTGCCGCGCCATGGCCACCACCTGGGCGTCGGTCGGGTGGTCGGTGTTGACCACGTCGACCACCGACTTGTCGACGGCGTGGGCGTTGTGCTTGCACCAGTCGCGGAATTCGATCTTGGCGTTGGCCGGACCGGTCAGCAGCACCTCGGACACGCCCTCCAGCGAGGTCGCGATGGCCTTGAAGAAGTCCTTGTCGGCGCCGACATGGCCGTGCTTGGGTGTGTGCTGCTGGCGCGCCTTGATGCGCTGGGCTTCAACGTGTTCGCGGTCGAACATCATCACGTGGGCTTGGCTGTGGTCCATCCAGACGACGGCGTGGAATGTGGTCATGCAAAAGTCTCCTGAAAAAACAAAGGAAGGGGAAAAAGGAAATCAGTAGCCGGCCGGCCTGGTGGCGCCGCTGGCGTGTTCGGCCTTGTCCTGGCAGCCCAGGCAGCGCAGGGCCACCGGGTTGGCGTGCAGGCGGGCGGCAGCGATCGCGTCGCCGCAGTCCACGCACAGGCCATAGCTGCCGTCGGCCACGCGCTGGAGCGCTTCGTCGATGGCGACCAGCTCGGCCGATTCGCGTTCTTCGAGGGCGAAGGCCAAGTCGCGTTCGGCATCGGCCTGCGCCCAGTCGTCGCTTTCCGTTTCGCGCGCATTGGCGGCCGCTTCGGCGCGACCGATCTTGCCGCCACGCTGCGCCCGCAACTGGGCCAGCACGTCGGCGCGCATCTCGCGCAACTGACGGCCGTAGGTGTCGGAGATGGGTGTGTTCATGGGTTCTCCTCTGGGTTTCGGTGTCGGTCTTTCGGGTCCCGGGGACCACGACTTCATGGTGCGCCTGTGCCCGTGCACTTGCATTGATCGGCGTCAAGCGCCGTCCGCAACAAGACCGTCTCTCAGGGCAAATCCCCGGCGGATTTCCAGCGGTTTCCCCGCAGAATCGGACGCCTCAAACACCCAGAATTGCAAGGAGAAACAACGATGTCCGCTGTCGACTACGGCCGCTACCAGACCCTGGAAATCACCCGGCGAGGGCCGACGGTGGACGGCGTGCCTTCCGTGCTCGACATCCGCATGCGGGCCGACGGCCCCGGCGGCAACGGCAAGCTGCCCACCGCCGGGCACGAAGGCCACTGGGAACTCTCCGAAATTTGGCGCGACGTGGGCCGCGACGACAGCGTGCGCTGCGCAGTGCTGCGCGGCAGCGGCCTGGGCTTCTCGGGCGGCGGCGACCTGGCGCTGGTGCAGGACATGGCGACCGACTTCGAGGTCCGCACGCGGGTGTGGAAGGAAGCGCGCGACCTGGTCTACAACGTGATCAACTGCGACAAGCCCATCGTCAGCGCGATGCACGGGCCGGCCGTGGGCGCGGGGCTGGTGGCGGGCCTGCTGGCCGACATCTCGATCGCCGCGAAGAGCGCCAAGATCGTCGACGGCCACACCCGCCTGGGTGTCGCGGCGGGCGACCACGCGGCCATCGTCTGGCCGCTGCTGTGCGGCCTGGCCAAGGCCAAGTACTACCTGATGCTGTGCGACCCGATCAGCGGCGAAGAGGCCGAGCGCATCGGCCTGGTCTCGCTGGCGGTCGAGGACGAGGCGCTGCTGGCCAAGGCCTACGAAGTCGCCGACCGCCTGGCCTCGGGCAGCCAGACCGCCATCCGCTGGACCAAGTACTCGCTCAACAACTGGCTGCGCCAGGCCGGACCGGCCTTCGACACCTCGCTGGCGCTCGAATTCATGGGTTTTGCCGGACCGGATGTGCGCGAAGGTGTGGCATCCTTGCGTGAACGCCGCGCGCCGCGTTACGGCGCCGACACCTGATCCCCCTATCTCAGGAGACAACCATGAGTGACGCCAGCGGATTCGGCAAGTTCGTCCCCGGTTTCGAGTTCCTGCAGAACCTCGCGGGGCAGGCCGCCGGCGGTGTCGCGCAAGGCCTGGGCAAGAGCCTGCCGCAGATGCCCAACCTGGGCCACTGGGTGGCACCGACCTTCAATGTCGAAGACCTCGAAAAACGCATCGAGGAACTCAAGGCGGTGCAGTTCTGGCTCGACCAGAACGCCAAGGCGCTGAGCGCGACGATCCAGGCGCTCGAGGTCCAGAAGATGTCGCTGGCCACGCTCAAGGCCATGAACTTCAACCTGGGCGACGTGGCCAACGCGCTCAAGGTCAAGGCCGCCGAGACGGTGTCCGGCTTTGCCGGCAAGAACCAGTTCGCCGGCCTGGAGATTCCGCCCCGCACCTATGGCAACCCCGCGGCGGCGCCCGCGGAGGAAGAGGCGGAGGCCGAGCTCGACGAGGAACCGGAAGAAGCCCCCGCGCCGCCGAAGAAGCCACGCAAGACCGCGGAGCCCAAGGCCGACGCAGCGGCTGCGGCGTCGACCGGCGTGGTCGACCCGATGGCCTGGTGGGGCGCGCTCTCGCAGCAGTTCCAGCAGATCGCCAGCACCGCCATGAAAGACATGGCCAAGCAGGGTGCGCTGGATGCCACGCGCCATGTGGCCAGCGACCTGACCGAGCAGGCCGTGAAGACCGCCGCGGACATGGCCGCCAAGGCCGGGCGCAGCGTGGGCGGCTCGGTGGCCCGCAACGTCGGCCGCGCCGCCGGCATGGGCACCGCGGCCGTGCGGGCCGTGACCGGTACGGGCCGTCCGAAGGCCGCACCCGCAGCGAAGAAGCCGGTGGCCAGGGCCGCGCCGAAGAAGGCGCCACCGCCGCGCGCGAAGAAGACCGCCAGCGCACGACCGGCCAAACCCGCCGCACCCGCCGCGGCACAGCCCATGGGCGCGGGCGACTGGCCACTGCCCACGGCCTTCTTCCCGGGCTTCATGCCCACGCCGGCCAAGAGCGCCCCGAAAACCGCGGCAGCCAAGGCCCCTGCCGCGCGCAAGGCGCCGGCCAAGAAGACCACCACCCGCCGCCGCTGATCCGGCCAGCGACCGCATGCAACTCTTTGCCCACGCGCACGCCACGCACCCGCAGTGGCGCATGGCCGCGGCCCTGGTGCTGGCGCAGCTGCGCGCGCAGATGGCGCTGCCCGGCTACGCCGCCACGCCGTCGCTGGCCCTGCTCTACATCACAGACCACTATGCGCCGCACGCGCAGGACATCCTCGACCACCTGAGCGCCGAGCTGCCCGAAGTCACCGACTGGGCGGGCACGGTCGGCGTCGGCATCGCGGCCAACAACGTCGAGTATTTCGATGAACCCGCGCTGGCGGTCATGCTCTGCGACCTCAGCCCCGACCAGTACCGCGTGTTCAGCGGCGTCGCGCCCCTGCCGCCAGGCGGCAGCGACGCGGCCGGCTTCGTGGCCCACACCGCGCTGCTGCACGCCGATCCGGGTGCGCACGACCTGGGCGAGCTGATCGTCGAAATGGCCGAGCGCACGCAATCGGGCTACGTGTTCGGCGGCCTGGTCGGCAGCCGCTCGGCCAGCGTGCAGTTCGCCACCAGCAGCGCCGGCCACCTGCGCGGCCAGGGCGCCGTCGGCGGCGTGTTCACCGGCGGCATCAGCGGCGTTGCCTTCGGGCCCGAGGTCGCGCTGATTTCGCGCGTGACCCAGGGCGCGCAACCGATCGACCGCGAACGCGAGATCACCGCGATCGACGGCAGCCTGGTGCTCACGCTCGACGGTGAACCTGCGCTGGACCTGCTGCTGGACGAACTGGGGGTGTCGCTGGCACAACCCCAGCAGGCGATGGAGCGGCTGCGCCGCACCCTGGTGGGCCTGACGCTGCCGCAACACCGGCTGGACGACGCCCCGGTGCAGCGCCACGGCCAGTTCGGCCCGGAAGTCATGGTGCGCCACATCATCGGCCTGGACCCGGCGCGGCGCGGCGTCGCGATCGCCGAGCACCCGCCGTTGGGCGCACGGCTGGCGTTCTGCGAACGCCACGCTCAGGCCGCGCGCGCCGACCTGATCCGCGTCTGCAGCGAGATCCGAGAGGAACTGGCGCCCGAGACCCTGGGCATGGGCGGCATGGACGCCGACCCGGTGGAACAGGACCCGGCGCCACCACGGCGCATCACCGGCGCGGTCTACGTGAGCTGCTCGGGCCGGGGCGGCCTGCATTTCGGCGCGCCCAGCGCCGAGCTGCAGATCGTGCGCCGCGCGCTGGGCGACGTGCCGCTGGTGGGCTTCTTCGCCGGCGGCGAGATCGCGCACCAGCAGCTCTACGGCTACACCGGCGTGCTGACGGTGTTCACCGCCGCAGCATAGAAAACGCCTCGAACTCCCAGCTGCGCATCGCCAGCACCAGCGTGTAGCCTTCGCGGTCCTTCTGGGCCAGCTTCTGGTCGGTCTGGTGCTGTTGCGCGAAATCCTGCGCGACGCGCTGCAGGCGTTCGAGGAACACCGGCGCCAGCGCCCGGCTGACCGAACCGTGCACCAGCATCAGGCCCTCGCCGCTGCCGTCGAAGCCGCCCGCGAAGTAGTCGAGCAGCGCATGCTCGCGGAAGTAGTTCATCACCGGCCCGTGCGGCCGCCAGCGGAAGGTCTTGGCCAGCTTGAGGCGGTAGCGGTTGAGCGGCCGCAGCTCGATGATGCCGATGCGGTCGAGCTGCGCGAGGTACTTCACGCACTCGGCCTCGCTCAGCCGGTAGGCCGCCGTCATCTGCTCCAGCGTCCACTGGCTGAGCACGCAGATCGCCACCAGCAGCAGCTTCTTGTCGGCCACCACCGCCCGCTCCTGCTCGGCCGTCATTTCCTTGAGCAGGGGTTGCGCGTCGGCCACGCGGCGCGCGAGTTCGGCGAAGTCGATCTTGAGCGCACGGCAGATTTCATCCACCCGCGTGAGCGACATGTCGCCCTTGGCCAGCATGCGCTTGACGCTGGATTCGGCCATGCCCAGCGCCTGCGCCAGATCGGCGTAGGTCATCTGCGCGGCCTTGAGTTCTTTCTTGATGGTGGCGACGAGGTCGAGGGTGGTGCTCATGGCGCATCAGGTATCGGATGGCGATACCGGCGGTGAATGGATGGGCCACTGTATCGCAGAACAAGCCCCGGCAAGCCGCCGACCGCGACACTGTGGCCGCCGTTCCACCCCGTCCGGAGTTCCCCATGCGATTGCCCTCCACCAGCCCCCATCCCGCGCTTTCCGCCTGGGCCACCGCCCTGCTCTCTCTGTGGCTGATGGCCCTCTGGGCCGGCCCGCTGCTGCTCACCGCCCTGGAAGCCACCACCGGCATCGCGCTGAACCCGCACGGTCACTCCCATCTCTACGCGCATGGCCATCCCTTCGTCGACGCACGCACCTTGCTGGGCCTGCCCAACGCGATGGATGTGCTGAGCAACGCGCCGATCGCGGTCGCCGGGCTGTGGGGCCTGTTGGCGCTGCGGCGCAGCCATTGGTCCGGCGCGACGCGACAGGCCGCTCAGGTGTTCTTTGTCGGCCTGCTGCTCACCGGTTTCGGCTCGGCCTGGTACCACCGGGCACCCGACGCGGAGGGCCTGGTCTGGGACCGCCTGGGCATGGCCGTGACCTTTGCCGGCGCGCTGGCGCTGGCCGTGGCCGGGCGCGTGGGCGAGCAGCCAGCCCGCCATGCGCTCTGGACGGCACTGCCGCTGGCGGTGCTGTCGGCCATGCTGCCCGCCGCGAACGGCAACGTGCTGCCCTGGGCCGTGGTGCAGTTCGGCGGCATGGCGCTCATCGCCTGGCTGGCGCTGCACCAACCGGTGGTCGGCGCAGCCGGCATCCGCCTGGGCGCGCTGATCGGCCTCTATGCGCTGGCCAAGGGGCTGGAGCTGGGCGACGAGGCCGTGTTCCATGCGACCGCCGAGACGGTCTCCGGCCACAGCCTCAAGCACCTGGCCGCTGCCTGCGCCGCCTGGCCCGTCATTGCCGCGCTCAGCCCGCGAGGCAGCAAGGCGCCAGCGCGCCTGCGGCAGAATGCAGCGGGCCGCGCCGCGTGAACCCCACCCGCAGGACCCCACAGGAGGAGACCCGAATGTCCATCCCGCAAGCCGCGATGACCGCCGACGCCGTCGCGCACGCCAGCCACACCAGCCAGTTCGCCCTGCTCACGCAGCGGCGCTTCGGCCCCTTCTTCTGGGTGCAGTTTCTCGGCGCCGGCAACGACAACGTCTTCAAGTTCGCCTTCACCGTGCTGGTCACCTACCAGCTGCAGGTGCAGTGGCTGCCGGCCTCGATGGCGGGGCTGGTGATCGGCGCGCTGTTCATCTTTCCGTTCCTGCTGCTCTCGGCGACCAGCGGGCAGCTGGCCGACAAGTACCCCAAGGAAGTGCTGATCCGGTTCGTCAAGAACCTGGAGATCGCGATCATGCTGCTGGCCGGCTGGGGATTCATGCAGCAGAACGTGCCGATGCTGCTGGGTTGCGTGTTCCTCATGGGCGTGCACTCCACGCTGTTCGGCCCGGTCAAGTTCGCCTACCTGCCGCAGCATCTCTCCGAGCGAGAACTCACCGGCGGCAACGGCATGATCGAGATGGGCACCTTCGTGGCCATCCTGCTGGGCAACGTGGCGGGCGGCCTGCTGATTGCACTGCCCCTGGTCGGTCCGAGCTATGTGGCCGCGGCCTGCCTGCTGCTGGCCGTGCTCGGCCGCGTGCTGGCGCAGGCCGTGCCGGTGTCGCCTGCGACCGATCCCAGCCTGCAGATCAACTGGAACCCTTTCACCGAAACCTGGCGCAACCTGCAGCTCGCGCACGGCAACCTGGTCGTGTTCCGCTCGCTGCTGGGCATCAGCTGGATGTGGTTCTTCGGCGCGGTCTTCCTGAGCAACTTCCCCGCCTTTGCGCGCGACACGCTGCACGGCGACGAGCAGGTCGCTTCGCTCTTGCTGGTGGTGTTTTCGGTCGGCATCGGCGCGGGCGCGCTGCTGTGCGAGATCCTGAGCCGCCGCCATGTGGAGATCGGCCTCGTGCCCATGGGCGCGATCGGGATGACCGTGTTTTCGGTCGACCTGTACTTCGCCTCGCGCGGCCTGCCGCCGCACACCGTCGCGTTGACGCTCGGCCAGTTCCTGGGCGAGCCGGCCCACTGGCGCGTGCTGGCCGACCTCGCGCTGCTCTCGCTGTTCGCCGGCATCTACAGCGTGCCGATGTACGCGCTGATCCAGATGCGCAGCCAGCCCACGCACCGCGCCCGCATCATCGCGGCCAACAACATCCTCAACGCGCTGTTCATGATCGCCAGCTCGCTGCTGGCCGGCGCGCTGCTCAGCGCGGGCTTCACGATCAGCCAGCTGTTCCTGACCATCGGCCTGGCCAACGCCGTGGTTGCGTTCTACATCTTCATGATCGTGCCCGAGTACCTGCTGCGCTTCGTGGCCTGGATCGCCTCGCGTTTCGTCTACCGCTTCAAGGTCACGGGCGACCTGAACATCCCGACCGAAGGCGCGGCCGTGCTGGCCTGCAACCACGTCAGCTTCGTCGACGCCGTGCTGCTGATGGCAGCCAGCCCACGCCCGATCCGCTTCGTGATGGACCACCGCATCTTCAAGGTGCCGGTGCTCGGCTGGCTGTTCAAGCTGGCCAAGGCGATCCCGATCGCACCGCAGAAGGAAGACCCCGCGACCTACGAAGCCGCGTTCCGCGAGGCGGCGAAGGTGCTGCGCGAAGGCGACCTGCTGGGCATCTTCCCCGAAGGCGGCATCACGCGGGACGGCAGCCTGCAACCCTTCAAGGGCGGCATCATGAAGATCCTTGAACAGGCCAAGGCCGACGGCGTGCAGGGCGTCACCGTGATTCCGATGGCGCTGACCGAGCTCTGGGGCTCGTACTTCAGCCGCATCGAACTCAGCGGCGGACAACCGACCGCCATGGTCAAGCCGTTTAGGCGCGGGCTGTTCAACCGGGTGGGGCTGAATGTGGGGGAGCCTGTGGCGGCGGAAGGTGTGACGCCGGAGGGGTTGCGGGAGCGGGTGGCGGGGTTGATGGGTTGATGGGTTGAACGTCGATACCAGAGGAGGAAGCGATGGCAGCACCCGGTGGTCCTGACGAGGAAACTTGGAAACGAATGAGCCCGCTGGCCAAGCGGATCTACTAGTTCTTTGTGGTGGTCTTTTTGGTTGTGTGGGGAGGGGCTTTAGTTTGGAGGTTTTTCCACTGAGCTCCCTGGATACGCCTTCGGAAGCCAGCTGACAGCAATCGCTGGCGGCCTGGTGATGGTCTGGTTAAACACGTCACTGGTTTGAAATTGCCATTCCATCCAATCTGGTTTGGTGACGAGTCGTTGCTGTGATGACGGTCATCATTGGCCGTATTCATGGCTCATATCGAGCAATGGCTGGTCAACCGTCGCAAATAAATCGCACTTGGTGTTCGCGGGAAAGTATCGGATATCGCGCCTAGGAGATTGATCTTGCGATCCCGGCGGATGAACTCTGCCTCGAAGCTGAGCCAATCGCCCCACCATCCGCCCCATGTTCAACAACCCATCGAGGTTTCACATGGCAAGCGGTTCCCGTTCTCCCTTCATCGCGATGCGCGACACCCGCGCCTGGCAGCTCCAGGTCTGGGTCTCGTTCGGCATCGCCGTCTTTCTCTGCGCCACTGGCCTGGCCTGGTTGCCCGGCCAGGACCTGGACCGTGCGTTCATGGTGATGGGCTATGTGTTCTGTCTGTCGACGGTGTTCGTGCTGTCCAAGGCCGTGCGCGACACGCAGAAGGCCAGCCTGTCGGGTGAACCCGAGACGCCGATGTGGCGCTTCGTGGTCTGGGGCGGCTTCGCGGTGGCGATGGGGCTGACGGCCTGGGGCTTGCTGCGCATGGAGATCAACGAGACCTACAAGGCTTACCTGGGCGTGAGCTGGCTCTACCTCGTGACCTCGGCGTTCACGCTGGCCAAGACACTGCGCGACCGCCACGAGGCCGACCTGATCGACCACCACCGCCATCAAGCCCACGTGCAGGAGCAATGACATGAACCACGTTTTCTTCAAGCAGATGCTGCTGGCCGCCAGCTTGAGTGCGGCCCTGGTGAGCGCCCCGGCGCGGGCGCAGAGCGAAGCCTCCCTCGTGCTGTCGGCCTTGCCGGTCGCGTCGGTGGTGGGCACGGGTTCGGCGGTCGCGGGCAGCGCGGCCGGCGGCGCGGTGGCGCTGAGTGCCTTGCCGGTCGCTTTGACGGTGAGCGGCGCGGTGCTGGTGGTGAAAACGGTCGAGGTGTCGGCGCGTGGCACGGTGATCGTGCTGGAGCGGGCGTCCGACGGCGCGCGGGCCAGCGTGGAGCTGACCGGGCGCGCGGCCTCGGGCGCTTCGGTGCTGGTCGGCCAGTCGGCGGTGGTGACGGTGATCGGTGCGGGCGTGCTGCTGTCGTTGGCGGGCGAGGTGCTGTGCTTCATCCCGAACGAGCTGGGGCGGGCCCTGCTGCACAACGAGCGACTGACCTACTGAGGAGCGATCATGAAGACCTTGACTGTCGCTCCCCATGGGCTGGCGCTCGCCGTGCTCCTGCTCGGCGCCACGGCCGCCCACGCCGGCCGCTCCTGTGAACAGCGCCCGCTGACGCCGCAGACGCTGACGCAGGGCCTGGAACTGGCGCAGCGCACGGCGCAGGCGCTGGACGCCGAGTTCGCCCGCAGCGGCGCGCGGGTGGTGGCGCTGGGCCGCGCGGGGCAGGACCTCTCGAAATACCAGCTGCGCTATTCGCACCTGGGCTGGGCCTACAAGACGACCGAGGGGCCGTGGCGCGTGCTGCACAAGCTCAACCAGTGCGGCACGGCCACCGGTTCGATCTACCGCCAGGGGCTGGGCGAGTTCTTTCTCGACGATCTGTGGCGACACGAGGCGGTGTGGTCGGTGCCGGCGCCGCAACTGCAGGCGCCGCTGTACGCCCTGCTGAACGACCGCAGCCGCAGCCTGCGCCTGCACGAGCGCGACTACAACATGGTGGCCTACGCCTGGGGCACGCGCTACCAGCAGTCCAATCAGTGGGCCATCGAAACCATGGCGATGGCGGCCGAACCCGGCGTCACCACCCGGGCACAGGCGCAGGCCTGGCTGGGCTTCAAGGGCTACCAGCCGAGCACGCTGCGCCTGGGACCACTGACGCGGATGGGCGCCAGCGCGGGTTCGGCCCACATCCGCTTCGACGACCACCCCAACGACAAGCGCTTCTCGGACCGCATCGAGACCGTGACGGTCGATTCGGTGCTCGACTGGCTGGCGCGCACCGGTCTGGGTTCGGCGCCGCAGCGCGTGGCCTTGTGATTCCCGCCGGGAGAGGACGCGACCATGACTTTTGGCACTGCCGCCAAAAAGCGGGGCACTGTACCGTCGTGCACCCTCGGGAATCTGGCCTCGCGCCCTGTCCCGTTGATCTGTCCCGCTGATTTCAGCGACACCTTCAGGAGCCCGTCATGCCACGCCCCACCGGTCAGTTCAGAGCAATGGGGATCGCCGCCATCGCATTGGCCCTCGCGGCCTGCGGCGGCGCCGATACCAGCCCGGCCACCACCCGATCCGGCCCGGCGTCCAGCGCCAGTGCCAGTGCCACCCCGCACGCCCCGGACGCTGCACTGACCGCGCAGTCGCTCGCACTGGCCGAAAAACAGGCGCAGCAGGCGGATCCGTCGACACCGCTTGACAACGTGCCGGCCGGCACGATCGCGGCCAAGCAGGCCTACACCTCGGGTGAGGTGGCGCGCAAGGCGCTGGCGGTGCGCATCCCGGTCTACCGCTTCTACAACAGCCAGACCGGCGCGCACTTCTACACCACCAGCGAGGCCGAGAAGAACAGCATCCTGGCCACCCTGCCGCAGTTCCACCTGGACGGCGTGGCGTTCCACGGTGCCAACACCTTCTCCCCCGGACTGAGCCCGGTCTACCGCTTCTACAACACGCAGACCGGCGTGCACTTCTACACCATCAGCGAGACCGAAAAGAACAACATCCTGGCCACCCTGCCGCAATACCACCTCGACGGCCCGGCCTACCACGCCAGCCAGGTGGCCGGGGCCGGCCTGACGCCGCTGTACCGCTTTTATGTGTCCAGCCGGGGCTTCCACTTCTACACTGCGAGCGAAGCCGAGAAGAACAGCATCGTGGCGACCCTGTCTTCGGTCTACACCTATGAAGGCCCGGCCTACTACGTGCTGGCCACCGAATGGAAGGCCGAAAAGGTGCCGCACACCGGCGTGACCAACCAGCAGTGCTATCAGGCGACCCTCAACACGCCCGTCGACTGCAGCCTGCCGGCCACCACGTCGCTGAATGCGCAGCAGGATGGCCACCGCACGGCCATCAACACGATGAGCTACAGCGCTTACGGCGCCTACCCGACCACCGCCTGCATCAAGGACAACGTGACCGGGCTGATCTGGGAAGCGAAGACCACCGACGGGGGCATTCGCGACAAGGACAAGCTGTACACCAAGCTGAACAACGGCCTGTCGACCGACGTCTACCCCTTCATCGCCGCCGTCAACGCCAGCAACCTGTGCGGATTCAGCGACTGGCGCCTGCCGACCCGCGATGAGCTGCTGGGCCTGGTCGACTACAGCTCGACCGTTGCACCGCGTGCCCAACTGGCCAACACCGGCCTCGACAAGCACTGGACATCCACCTCGGCACCCGGATATTCGCAAAGCTCGTACTACGTCGACTTCACCTGGGGCGACTCGGCGGTCTACGACCACAGCTACCCGCAGCGTGCCCGCCTGGTCCATGGCACGGCCCAGACCGGCCCCCGCTCCATCGTCAGCACGGTCGCCTATGGCAGCGACGCCGCCAACAACACCGTCAGCGACACCCGCAGCGGCCTGCAATGGCGCCGCTGCGAAGAAGGACGCACCTGGAATGGCAGCATCTGCACCGGCACGGTGAGCTATTTCAACACCCACGAGTCTGCGCTGGCCTACGCCCAGAGCAAGGCCGGCTGGCGCCTGCCCAACATCAAGGAACTGGCCAGTCTGACGGACCTCAGCGCCCGTCCCGCGGCCCTGGACCCCACCGTCTTCTCGGCGGACCAGTCGAACTACCACTGGGCGTCGACCCCGGAAATGCTGGCCACCAACCCCGGCTACGCCTGGGCGGTGCTGTTCAATGGCGGCTACGTCACCCGGGGCACACGCAGCGGCAGTCCCTTCGCGATCCGGCTGGTGCGCGACATCCGGTAAGCGCTTCCCCCTGCCAGGGTGATGTGGTTCATGGGCTGCGACAATCGCCACCCATGAACCACACCCATGTCCTCACCCTCTCCTGTCAGGACCGACCGGGCATCGTGCATGCCGTCTCGGGCTTCCTGCTGGAGCGCGGCGGCAACATCGAAGAAGCCGCCCAGTACAACGACCACGACACCGGCCTGTTCTTCATGCGCGTGCAGTTCACCTGCGCGACGCTGAGCCCGGACGAGCTGCGCACGCACCTGACGGCGTTCGCCGAGCCGTTTGCCATGCGCTGGAGCCTGAACCCGCTGGCCGAGCCGATGAAGACCGTGCTCTTCGTCAGCAAGGAAGGGCACTGCCTGAACGATCTGCTGTTCCGCTGGAAGAGCGGCCTGCTGCGGCTGGACATCCGCGCCATCGTCAGCAACCACCGCGACTTCTACCAGCTGGCCGCCAGCTACAACATTCCCTTCCACCACATCCCGCTGACGGGCGCCACCAAGGCGCAGGCCGAGGCGAAACAGCTGGAGGTGATCCGCAGCGAGGGCGCCGAGCTGGTGGTGCTGGCGCGCTACATGCAGATCCTCTCGGACAACCTCTGCCGCGAACTCTCGGGCAAGGCGATCAACATCCACCACAGCTTCCTGCCCAGCTTCAAGGGCGCCAAGCCGTATTACCAGGCGCACGACCGCGGCGTGAAGCTGATCGGCGCCACCGCCCACTACGTGACGGCCGACCTGGACGAAGGCCCGATCATCGAGCAGGACGTGGCCCGCGTGGACCACACCGATGGCGTGGAAGACCTGACCGCCCTGGGTCGCGACACCGAAAGCCAGGTGCTGGCCCGCGCGGTGAAGTGGCACAGCGAGCACCGCGTCTTGCTGAACGGTCACAAGACCGTCGTCTTCAAGTAACCAGATGACGATCAGGATCCCGCCCATCCAGTGTCTGCTGACGTTTGAAGCGCTGGCGCGCCTGCGCAGCGTGACGCAGACCAGCGAAGAGCTGTGTGTCACGCCCAGCGCGGTGAGCCACCGCATCCGGCAGCTGGAGCAGATCCTGGGCACCAAGCTGTTCGGGCGGGCGGATTTTTCCCTCACGACCGAGGGCATCGAGTACCTGGCCCAGGTGCGCGAAGGGCTGACCGCGCTGCAGAAGTTCCCGAGCAACACCGCTTCGCCGGGCCGGCGCAAGCTCAAGCTGGCGGTGACGCCCACGTTCGCGCGTTCCATCCTGCTGCCGCGCCTCAAGCAGTTCTCCGACGCCTACCCCGAGATCGATCTCACGCTGCAGGTCAGCATCCCGCTGCTGGACGTGGTGGCCGAAGACGCCGACCTGATGATCCGCTTCGGCACCGGCCGCTACGCCGACGTGGAGCACGTCTGCGTGATGAAGGACGAGATCACGCCGCTGGCGTCGCCCGCGTTCGCTCGCGAACACGGCCCCTTTGACACCGCGCAGGACCTGGAAGACCTGCCGCTGCTGCGCAGCCCGCTGGAGCCCTGGCGCACCTGGTTCGCGGCGCACGACCTGGACTGGCCCGAACCGGTCGACGGTTCGCAGTTCAACGACATCGGCCTGATGTGCGACGCCGCCGCCGCCGGCATGGGCATCGCCCTGGTGCGGCTCAAACTGGCAGCGCCCTGGCTGGAGCACGGCACCCTGGTGCCGCTCTACCCGCGCCACGTGCCCAGCCCGCACGCACACTACCTGTGCTGGCGGACCGGCACCATGGACCGCTGGGAATGCGCGGCGTTTGCCGAGTGGCTCAAGAATTCCCTGAGCTGAACCCGCGCGACGCCGGCGCGAAATGCACCTGAACAAGGATGCGGTGGAACCGGCTTCGCCGGGCCACACGCATCGCCCCCTGTGGGTGATGCCGCAGGCGGCGCGGGGAGTTACTCGATATTTAAGCGCTGACCGGCCAGCGCGACCTTCTTGGGCAGCGTCAGCGTCAGCACCCCGTTCTCGTACTTCGCCTTCGACTTCTCGTTGTCGATGTCGGTCGCCAGCTGGAAGCTGCGGGCCACGGCGCCGTAGTAACGCTCGGTGCGCAACACCTTCTCTTCCTGGCCCTGGCTGTCCTGCTGCTGGATCTCGGCGCGCAGGGTCACCACGCTGCCTTCCACCGTCACATGGATGTCTTCCTTGGACACGCCCGGCACCTCGGCCACCACGGTGTAGGCCGACGGCGTTTCCTTCACGTCGATCTTGATCTGCGAGGGCGAGGGCAGGCTGTCGCCGTGCAGGGGACGGACATAGAAACCGGGCGCGACGTCCTTGAAGAAGTCGTCGAACAGGCCGGTGCGAGCGATCAGATGGTTCATGGTGGACTCCTGAAATCGGGTGGGTGGATTCGGGGGGCCGGCGGTTCCGGCCCCGTGCAGAACAGATAGAACCTGGCGCGCGCTTTTCAAGACCCGGCGGAGTTGACCCAACTCAAACCCGCTCAACCGGCGCTGCAAGTTTCTTCAATGCGCAACCGGGCTGGCCGCCGTAAACTGCCGCGCATGAACGCCCCCACCACCCCGACCGAAGTCACCCGCGCCGAGCGCGCCGCCCGCCAGGCCGAGGTGGTGCGCGCCCTGCAGGGCGTGCTGCCGGCCCACGCCCTGCTCTGGCAGGCCGAAGACACCGTGCCCTACGAATGCGACGGCCTGACCGCCTACCGTGAGCGGCCGCTGGTGGTGGCCCTGCCGGAGACCGAGGCGCAGGTCGCCGCGGCACTCAAGGCCTGCCACGCGCTGAACGTGCCGGTGGTGGCCCGCGGCGCCGGCACCGGCCTGTCGGGCGGTGCGATGCCGCACGCCCTGGGCGTGACGCTGTCGCTGGCCAAGTTCAACCAGATCCTGTCAGTCGACGCCCGCTCCCGCACCGCCGTCGTGCAGGCCGGTGTGCGCAACCTCGCCATCAGCGAAGCGGCAGCGCCACACGGCCTGTACTACGCCCCGGACCCGAGCAGCCAGATCGCCTGCACCATCGGCGGCAACGTGGCTGAAAACTCCGGTGGCGTGCACTGCCTCAAGTACGGCCTGACGGTGCACAACGTGCTGCAGGTGCGTGGTTTCACCGTCGAGGGCGACCCGGTCACGTTCGGCGGCACCACACTCGACACGCCCGGCCTGGACCTGCTGTCGCTGGTGATCGGCAGCGAGGGCATGCTGGCCGTCGTGACCGAGGTGGTGGTCAAGCTGGTGCCCAAGCCGCTGCTGGCGCGCTGCATCATGGCCAGCTTCGACGACATCCAGAAAGCCGGCGACGCGGTCGCGGCGGTGATCGCCGCCGGCATCATCCCGGCCGGGCTGGAGATGATGGACAAGCCGATGACGGCCGCCGTGGAAGACTTCGTGAAAGCCGGCTACGACCTGAGCGCCGAAGCCATCCTGCTGTGCGAGAGCGACGGCACGCCCGAAGAGGTGGAAGAAGAGATCGGCCGCATGAGCGCGGTGCTGCGCGGCTGCGGCGCCACCGCGATCGCGGTCAGCCAGGACGAGGCCGAGCGCCTGCGTTTCTGGAGCGGCCGCAAGAACGCCTTCCCCGCCTCGGGCCGCATCAGCCCGGACTACATGTGCATGGACTCGACCATCCCGCGCAAGCGGCTGGCCGACATCCTGATCGCCATCGGCGAGATGGAAAAGAAATACGGCCTGCGCTGCGCCAACGTGTTCCACGCCGGCGACGGCAACCTGCACCCGCTGATCCTGTTCGATGCCAACGACCCCGACCAGCTGCGCCGCTGTGAACAGTTCGGCGCCGACATCCTGGAAACCAGCGTCGCCATGGGGGGTACCGTGACCGGCGAGCACGGCGTGGGCGTGGAAAAAGTCAACAGCATGTGCGTGCAGTTCTCGGCCGAGGAAAACGCCCAGATGTTCGCGGTCAAGCGCGCTTTTGATACCAAAGAGCTACTCAATCCGGGCAAAGTCATCCCGACCCTGCAACGATGTGCCGAGTACGGAAAGATGCTGGTCCGAGGCGGACAGCTCAAGCACCCGGATTTGCCCCGGTTCTGACCTCCACATTTCACGGTTGATCCGGGGCGCCCTGCGGTACAGTGGAAAGCGATGAGCGCCATCCACCGCTTTCCAGGGAACACCGCCAGACAGACACCCGCAGACGACGGGGTGCCGGAGCGTGGTCGCGCCGGTGCGGCCGACAGCCCGGTGGTGCAGACCGAAACCCCCGACCCCTACGGCGCCCTGTTCGCGGCCCTGGGCAGCGTGTTCCCGATCGGCATGTTCCGCATCCAGCCGGACGGCACGCTGCTGAGCGTCGACACGATGCTGCAGCAGATCTTCGGGCTGGAGAAGGAAGCGTTCACCGACTACGGCTGGATGCAGCGGGTACATCCCGAGGATCTGGCCCGGCTCAAGGAGCACTGGGCCCACGGTGTGGCCGTGGGAGAAAGCACCAGCCTGGAGTTCCGGATCCTCCGCCCCGGCACCGACGCCGTCACCCATGTGGTCGCCCGCAACATCCCCCAGTTCGATGCACAGGGCACGCTGATCGGTCAGCTGGGCTTCGTCCAGGACATCAGCCAGCTGCGCAAGCTCGAAGCCGAGGCCCGGATCAAGGACGAACTCAACCGCCAGATCATTGCCAGCAGTCCCGACTGCAACAAGGTGCTGGATCTGGATGGTCATGTGCTGCAGATGACCGCGCAGGGATGCCGGCTGGTGGAAGTCGACGACTTCGAGCAGGTGCGCGGCAGCGACTGGACCACCTGGTGGCCCGAAGCCACCCGGCATCTGGCCCGCAACGCGCTGGAGCAGGCCAAGAGGACCGGCAGTGCCCGCTTCATCGCCGCCGGCACCACCTTCAAGGGCACACCCAAGTGGTGGGACACCGTGGTCTCGCAGATCACCGACAGCCAGGGCAAGGCGGTGATGCTGCTGGCGGTGTCCCGCGACGTCACCGAGACCCACGAGCAGCAAAAGCAGATCCAGCAGCTCAATACCGACCTGGAGTCCCGGGTGCAGGCGCGCACGGCCGAGATGGCGGCGCTCAACGAGCGCCTGCGGCAGACACTGCAGGAGGCACAGACCCTCTACAACCAGGCGCCCTGCGGCTACCACTCGGTGGACGCCACCGGCCTCTACGTGATGATCAACCAGACCGAACTGGACTGGCTCGGGTACACGCGGGGCGAGGTGATCGGGAAGGTGCGCTTCCGCGATTTCGTGCAACCGGCACACAAGCACGTGATCCAGGACCGGCTGAAGAAGCTGGTGGCCGGCGAGAAGCTGGATGCGGCCGAAGTGGGCATGCTCCGGCGCGACGGGTCCACCTTCGTGGCGCTGCTCAGCAGCACCGCGGTGGTCGACAACGAAGGCCGGTTTGTCCGCACCAACAACACCCTGGTGGACATCACCGCCCGCAAGGCGGCCGAACAGGCCTTTGTGGCGCAGGGCCAGTTCCTGCAGACCATCACCAACAGCATTCCGGTCCAGTTCGCGTTCTTCGACACCGGCCTGATCTGCCGCTTCGCCAACGCGGCCTACGCGCGCTGGACAGGCACCCGCTCCGAAGACATGGTCGGGCTGCACCTGAGCCAGATCGCCAGCCCCGAGACGTATTCCAGTGCGCAGGCGCGGCTGAAGGCCGCACTGGCCGGTGAAGCGCAACACTTCGAAGGGTCACGCACCTTCCCCGACGGCCACAGCTTTTACGCCAGCATCCAGTACACGCCGTACTGGCAGGACGGCCAGGTCAATGGACTGTTCATCCAGCTGGTCGACATCACCGAGCGCAAGGCCTCCGAAGACCGGGTGCAGCAGGCCAACCTGCAGCTGGCCGAGGCCCTGTCGCAGGCTCAGACGCTCTACAACCTGGCCCCCTGCGGCTACCACTCGCTCGACCGCGAAGGCAAGTACGTGTCGATCAACGACACCGAGCTGCAGTGGCTGGGGTACCGGCGCGACGAAGTGATCGGCAAGCTCAGCTTCCGCGATGTGGTGCTGCCCAACCGGGTTCCGCTGCTGGAAAACCGGATGGACACCCTCATCCGCGACGGCGTGCTCTCGGGCGCGGAATACGAGATGCGCCGCAAGGACGGCTCGGTGTTCCATGCCCTGCTGTCGTCGGCGGCGGTGTGTGACGAGCAGGGCAACTTCCTGCGCAGCAACACCACGGTGGTCGACATCACGCAGCGCAAGCAGGCCGAGATGGCCCTGCGCGAGAACCAGCGGTTCCTGCAGACGGTGACCAACCACGTCCCGGGCGTGATCGCCTACCTGGACGCGATGCTGCGGTACCGCTTCGCCAACGACGAACACAAGCGCCTCTACGGCATGGACCCGACCAAGATCCTGGGTCTGCATGCGAGCGAATGCCTGCCGGAAGAGATCTGGCGCGACATCCAGCCCAGGCTGCAGGGTGCGCTGGACGGCCATACCCAGCACTACGAAGCCTGGCGCAAGGCGCCCGATGGCAGTTCGTTCTACATCAGCGGCACCTTCCTGCCCAACACCATCGACGGGCTGGTGCAGGGCGTGATCGTGCAGATCATCGACATCACCGAGCGCAAGCGGGCCGAAGAGCGCGTGAACCAGCACAACGACGAACTGGAAGTGCGCATCCGCGAACGCTCGATGGAACTGCTGGAAAGCGAGCAGCGGTTCCGGCTGATGGCCGACAACCTGCGCGAGTACTGCATCTTCTTCATGGACGACCAGGGCCGGGTCACCGACTGGACCGACAGCGCCCAGCGCATGGAAGGCTTCTCGCCCTCCGAAATGCTCGGCCAGCATTACGCCAAGCTGCTGGAGCAGGACAACCCCGAGGGCGCGATGGAAGGCGCGGTACAGATGCTGCGCATGGCCGCTTCGCGCGGGCAGCACGAGCTGCACAACTGGCAGTCCCGCAAGGACGGTTCGCGCTACTGGTCACACTCTCTGCTGATCGCGCTGCGCGACGACGCGGGCGAACTCAAGGGTTTTGCCAAGATCAGCCGCGACATGACCGACGCCAAGCGGCTGGACGACCTGATGCGCAACATCAACGACGAACTGGAAAACCGGGTCGTCGAGCGCACCGAGCAGTTGCTGGCCGCCAACAAGGACCTGGAGTCCTTCTCCTACTCGGTCTCGCACGACCTGCGCTCGCCGCTGCGCCACATCTCCAGCTTCGTCAGCCTGCTGGAAGAACACCTGGCGCAAAACGGCGACGACACCACGCTGCGCTACCTGGGCACCATCGGCAACTCGGCGCGCCACATGAGCCAGCTGATCGACGGCCTGCTGGCCTTCTCGCGCCTGGGCCGCGCAGCCGTCAATGTGATGGCGGTGGACTTCACCATGCTGGTGGAGGCCGTGGTCAGCCAGATTGCCCACGACACCGAAGGCCGCGTCGTGGACTGGGTGATCGCCTCCGACCTGCCTGTGGTGCAGGGCGACGCGCTGCTGCTGCGCGAGGTCTGGGCCAATCTGCTGGGCAACGCCTTCAAATACACCCGCCCCCGGGAACGGGCCCGCATCGAGATCGGCTGGAGCGTCGATCCCGCGGTGGGCTACACCTTCTACGTGAAGGACAACGGTGTCGGCTTCGACACCAAATACGCGCAGAAACTGTTTGGCGTGTTCCAGCGGCTGCACCGTGCCTCCGATTTCGAGGGCACCGGCATCGGCCTGGCCCTGACTCGCCGCATTCTGGAACGGCACGGTGGTAGCATTTGGGCAGAAAGCCAACCGGGGGAGGGCAGCGTGTTTCACTTCTCGCTGCCGTTTGAAGGCTGCAGCCCTTCAGAGACGTCACCAGACTCCATACCCGCCGCCTTGGAACCATGAATAAGAACGCAGAAGCCATCCTGCTCGTCGAGGACAACCCGGACGATGCCGAACTGACCAAACTGGCGCTGGCGCGCCACGGTCTGGACGGTCGTGTCACCCACGTATCCGACGGCATGCAAGCCCTGGACTACCTCTACCGCCGCGACGCCTTCGCCGACCGGCCCGGCGGCAACCCGGTGCTGGTGCTGCTGGACCTGAAAATGCCCCTGCTCGACGGCATCGGCGTGCTCAAGGAAATCAAGAGCTCCGACGCGTTGCGCAACATCCCGGTGGTGGTGCTGACCTCGTCGACGGAACCGAGCGACCTGCAGCGCGCCTACGACGCCGGCACCAACGCCTACATCGCCAAACCGACCGAATTCGCGCAATTCCTCGGTGCGATGAAGCATGTCTGCGAGTTCTGGATCAACATCAACCAGACCGCCCCGCAGTCGCCCAGCGCCGGCGTGCGCGCCACCGCCTTCGGCGAACTGAACTGAGCCGGTGGTCGCCCCGACCGGGCGGCCCGCACTCCACTCACCAGGGATCGATGCCGCCCCGCGCCTGCGGCTCGCGAACGCGCGCGCCCGCCAGGCCCTGCGCCAGCCAGCGCCGCGTGTGTGCCGGGTCGATGACGGCGTCGATTTCCAGCGTGGTCGCCATCTCGATGGCCGATCCGCGCGCCACCATCTGCGCCAGCAGCGACTGGAACAGGGCCTCGCGTTGCGGGCCATCAGGCAGCGCCTCCAGCTCCTTGCGGTAACCCAGCCGCACCGCGCCCTCCAGCCCCATGGCGCCGAACTCGGCCGAGGGCCAGGCGACCGTGAACACCGGTGCGTGAAAGCCACCCGCGGTCGTGCCCATCGCCCCCAGCCCGTAGCCCTTGCGCAGCACCACCGCAAACACCGGCACCCGCAGGTGCGCCGCGCGCACGAACAGCCGGCTGACGTGCCGCACCTGGGCGGTCGCCTCGGTGGCCGGCCCGACCATGAAACCGGGCGTGTCGACCAGGCTGACGATGGGCAGCCCGTGCGCGTCGCACAGCTGCATGAAACGCGCGGCTTTGTCGGCCGCGTCGGCGTCGATGGCGCCGCCCTGGTGCAGCGGGTTGTTGGCCATCAGGCCCACCGGCCGGCCTTCGATGCGGCCCAGCGCGGTGTGGATGCCCACGCCGAACCCCGTGCGCAACGGCAGCAGGCTGCCCGCGTCGACCAGGCCCAGCATCGCCGGGCGGCTGTCGTAGGCGCGCACCCGGTTTTCGGGGACCACATCGCGCAAGGCTTCGCCGTCGGGGACGGTCCAGCCGGTCGTGCTCCCCTGGAAAAACGACAGATAGTGCTTCGCGGCCGCGACCGCCCCGGCCTCGTCGTCCACCAGGATGTCGATCACGCCATTCGCGTGCTGCACGTCCGACGGACCGATCTGCTCGGGCCGGAACACGCCGAGCCCGCCGCCCTCGACCATCGCCGGGCCGCCCATGCCGATGTGGCTGCCGCGCGTGGCGATGACCACGTCGCTGCAGCCCAGCAGGGCCGCGTTGCCCGCAAAACAGCGCCCGGCCGCGATGCCGACCACCGGCACCTGGCCGGACAGGCGCGCAAACGCCGCGAAGGTGCCGACGTACAGCCCTGCGACGATGGGCATGTCGGTGTCGCCGGGCCGGCCGCCGCCGCCTTCGGCGAACAGCACCACCGGCAGCCGCTGTTCGAGCGCAATGCCCAGCAGCCGGTCGGTCTTGGCGTGGTTGCGCATGCCCTGCGTGCCCGCCAGCACCGTGGCGTCGTAGGCCATGACCACGGCGCGCGAGCGCTCGGCGCCGAACGCCGCCCCGTTGACCGAGCCGATGCCGGTGACCATGCCGTCGGCTGGCGTGTTCGCGATCAGGTCCTCGGCGCTGCGGCGGCTGCGTTGCGCCGCCACCGCCAGCGCGCCGTATTCGAGGAACGAACCCTCGTCGCACAGGTCGGCGATGTTCTCGCGCGCGGTGCGCAGGCCCAGGGCGTGGCGTTTGGCGACCGCATCCGGTCGCGCGGCGTCGTGCAGGAATCGCTCACGTTGGCGCAGCCGGGCCAGATCGGCCCGCTCGGCGTTGACGGCAGGCGCGTCGGACCGGGCCGGCTCCCCCGCTGGCGTGCCTGCCGCGACCGGCGCGAGCACCAGCAGGGCGTCACCCTCGTGCACCACGTCCCCGGCGACACACAACACCTCCGCCACGCAGCCGTCCGCGTCGGCGCGCAGCTCGTGTTCCATCTTCATGGCCTCGACGATCACCACCGGGTCACCCGCACGCACCGTGTCGCCCACGGCAACGCACACCTCAACGACCTGGGACTGCAGCGGAGCGCAAAAGGGGTTCATGGCGGCATTGTTCCGCCGGGCCTTGCCGCCCCCGGTCAAGCGCGCGACATGGCGCTCAGACCATGGCGCTCAGCCCGCGAACAGCGCCACGTTGCCACCCGCGGCGGTGGTGTTGATGGTCAGGGTCTGTTCGGCGCAGAAGCGCAGCAGGTAGTTGGGCCCGCCGGCCTTGGGGCCGGTGCCGCTCAGACCTTCGCCGCCGAAGGGCTGCACGCCCACCACCGCGCCGATCATGTTGCGGTTGACGTAGACATTGCCCACGCGCGCCGCCATCGCCAGCGCCTGCGAGCGGCTGTCGATGCGGGTCTGGATGCCCAGCGTCAGGCCATAACCCAGCGCGTTGATCTGGCGGACCACGTCCAGCGGGTCGCCGCCCCAGCGCACCACCTGCAGCACCGGGCCGAAGATTTCCTGCGTCACCTCGGCGATGGCGCCGACCTCGAACATCTGCGGCGGCACCAGGTTGGGCAGGGCCTGCGCCGGGGAGGCTTCGGGCAGCAAAGCCTTGGCGCTGCCGCGCAGGCGTGCAACATGGCGCTGGATGTTGTCGAAGGCCTCGGCGTCGATCACCGGACCCAGGTCGGTGGTCAGCCGCGACGGATCGCCCGCCACCAGCTCCTTCGCCGCGCCCTGGATCATTTCGATCACGCCGTCGGCAATCGCCTCGTGCACGCACAGCAGGCGCAGGGCCGAGCAGCGCTGGCCGGCGCTGCGGAAGGCGCTTTGCACCACCGCGTCGGCCACCTGTTCGGGCAGGGCCGTGCTGTCGACCAGCATGGCGTTGATGCCGCCGGTCTCGGCGATCAGCGGCACGATGGGGCCGTCCTTGGCCGCCAGCGCGCGCTGGATGATCTTGGCCACCTGAGTCGAGCCGGTGAACACCACGCCGGCCACACCGGGCGCCGCCACCAGCGCCGCGCCCAAGGTCTCGCCCGGGCCGTGCAGCAGTTGCAGCGCGTCGGCCGGGATGCCGGCGGTGTGCAGCAGCTTCACGGCTTCCAGCGCCACGGCCGGCGTCTGCTCGGCCGGCTTGGCCAGCACCGTGTTGCCGGTCGCCAGCGCGGCCGCGACCTGGCCCATGAAGATGGCCAGCGGGAAGTTCCAGGGGCTGATGCAGACCCAGGCACCGCGGCCTTCGAGGCGCAGGGTGTTGCTCTCGCCCGTGGGGCCGGGCAGGGTCTGCGGCGCCTGGATGCGCTCGGCTTCGTTGGCGTAGTAGCGCAGGAAATCCACCGCCTCGCGCACCTCGGACACGGCGTCGCCCCAGGTCTTGTGCGCCTCTTTCACCAGCAGGGCGCAGAAGCGCGGCAGAGCCGTGTCGAGCGCGTCGGCGGCGAAGCGCAGCACAGCCGCGCGCTGCGCCACCGGCGTGTGGTTCCATGCACCGAAGGCGCCGACGGCGCGGGCGACGGCCTCGGTGGCGTCACCGGCCTTCGCTTCCACCACCACGGGCACGGTGCAAGCCGCGTGGGCCGCCAGCAGCTCGTCGCGCTGGGCGATCACCGTCAGGTCGCGCCCGCTGCTGTTGGCGCGCGCGGCGCCGTACAGGTCCATCGGCAACGGCAGCGAAGCCATCGGCTCCAGCCGCAGCGGCGAAATCAGCAGCTGATCCATGCCCACCGACTCGTCGGCCAGCTGGTGCACGAAGGACGAGTTGGCGCCGTTCTCCAGCAGACGGCGCACCAGGTAGGCCAGCAGGTCGCGGTGCGCGCCCACCGGCGCGTAGACCCGGCAGCTCACCAGCGGGTTCTTCAGCACCTCGCGGTAGATGCCCTCGCCCATGCCGTGCAGGCGCTGCAGTTCAAACGGCACCGCCTGGCGCGAACCCATCTGCAGGATGGCGGCGATGGTGCCGGCGTTGTGCGTGGCGAACTGCGGAAAGATCGCATCCGGTGCGTCCAGCAAGGCCTTGGCGCAGGCCAGGTAGCTCACGTCGGTGTGGTGCTTGTGGGTGAACACCGGGTAGGCGGCCAAGCCCTGTTCCTGCGCGCGCTTGATCTCGGCGTCCCAGTAGGCGCCCTTGACCAGGCGGCACATGAATTTGATCTTGTATTGCCGGGCCAGCGCCGCGATGTGGCCGATGAGTTCCACCGCGCGGGTCTGGTAGGCCTGCATGGCCAGGCCCAGGCCTTCCCAGCGCGGGCAATGTTCGGCCACCAGCGCGGCCAGGGCCTCGAACACGTCCAGCGAGAGTTCGAGCCGGTCCACCTCTTCTGCGTCGATGGTCAGGTTGAGGTTGGCCGCCGCCGCGGCGCGGCACAGCGTCCACACGCGCGGCACCAGTTCGCTCATCACGCGCTCGTGCTGCGCGTCTTCGTAGCGCGGGTGCAGGGCGCTGAGCTTGATGGAGATGCCGTCGTTTTTCGCCGGGTGGCGCGCCGGGTCCGCGCCCTGGGCGATGGCGGCGATGGCGTTCTCGTAACTGGCCTGGTAGCGCAGCGCGTCGGCCTGGGTGCGCGCGCCCTCGCCCAGCATGTCGTAGCTGAACTGGAGGTTGGGTTGCTTCTTGCGCGCCGCCGTCGCTTCCTTCATGCCCTCGCCAATCGTCTGGCCGAGCACGAACTGGCGACCCAGCAGCTGCACCGCGCGCAGCGTGGCGGCCACCACGGTGCGCGCACCCAGCTTGGCCATCAGGCCTGGCTCGTGGCCCGCGTCGGGCAGGAAGTGCTTGGACATCGCAATGGCGGTGGACGACAGGCGCGCCAGCGTCGAATCGGCGGCGCCGTCGAAGTCCGCGCGGCCCAGTTGATCGGCGGTCAGCGCGATGGCGGTTTCGGCGTCCGGCACGCGCAGCAAGGCTTCCGCCAGCCGCATCAGTGCCAGGCCCTCGGCGCTGGAGATCGGGTACTCCTTGAGCAGGCTTTCCATCGCCCAGAAGGGCGGCGGGTTCTCGCGCACCGCGCGCACCCAGGGGGCCGCGACGTGGGCGGCCGCCGCCCAGTCCATCGCACCCTGCAGCGCGGCCAGGCGCTGGGCCACGGTCTCGGCCTCGGGCCGGTAGGGAAAGGGCAGGCGGTCGGTGGTGCGGGGCATGGCGGGTCTCCTGAAACGGGACAAGGTGGTGAATGTCCGGAGTCTGAAGAAGCTTGCGATGAATTTTTCGCTGTTTTTTCAACTTCAACCGGATAATTCACTACCCATGAGCGAAGCCACCCACGAACTCGATCGCATCGACCTGCGCATCCTGAATGTCCTGCAGGCCGACGGCCGCATCGCCAACCTCAAGCTGGCCGAGGCCGTGGCGCTCTCGCCCACCGCCGTGCTGGCGCGCACCCAGCGCCTGCAGCGTGACGGCTACATCCTGGGCTACGAGGCGCGGTTGAACCCGCTCAAACTCGGCCGCGGGATGATGGTGTTCGTGGAGGTGCTGCTGGACCGCACCACCCCCAATGTGTTCAACGAGTTCAAGGCCGCGGTGCAGGTGCGCGACGAGATCATGGAATGCCACATGGTGGCCGGCGGCTTCGATTACCTGCTCAAGACCCGCATGGCCGACATGGCCGCCTACCGCGACTTCGCCGGCAGCGTGCTCTGGCAACTGCCCGGCGTGCGCGAAACCCGCACCTACGCGGTGATGGAAGAAGTGAAGAACAGCAGCCGGCTGCCGCTGTGAGCGTTTGACGGCCATCAAACGCCGCTGCGGCAACGCCCATACCCACCAGATGCCCTATTCCCGCCCCGACCGGGCCGCAGCACAATCGCTGGAAAAGCTCCCCGTCTTCAACCACCCGAAAGGCTTATTCATGACCGCGCGCCCCTCCCGACTGCTGCTGAGCATCCTGCTGCTCGGCTCTGCCACCGCATTCGCCCAGAACGTCAAGCCCGGCCTCTGGGAGGTGCAGAGCAAGATGGGTGGCAACCCCGAAATGGAAAAGGCCATGGCCCAGATGCAGAAGCAGCTGGAGTCGATGCCGCCCGCCCAGCGCAAGCAGATGGAAGCGATGATGGGCAAGCAGGGCATGTCGGTCAACGCCGGCGGCGGCATGACGATGAAGATCTGCATCACGCCCGAGATGGCCGCCCGCCAGCAGTTGCCGACCCAGACCCAGGGCGACTGCACCACCAACATCACCTCGCGCAGCGGCAGCACCATGAAGATGGCCTTCGCCTGCAAGAACCCGCCCTCCAAGGGCGAGGGCACCTACACCCTGCAGGGCGACACCGGCTACTCGACCCACATGACCATCGAGTCGATGCAGGAGGGAAAGCCCCACAGCATGACCGTGGACGGTCAGGGCAAGTGGCTGGGCGCCGATTGCGGCGCGGTCAAGCCGATCCAGGTGCCACCCGCACCCAAGCAATGAGCGCGAGGCGCGCTCAGGCCGCCGCGGCGGGCTTGGGCGCGCGGTAGCCGAACACCGCCCGGCCCACCCGCACCAGGGTCGAGCCGGCGGCCACGGCCGCATCCAGGTCGTCGCTCATGCCCATGGACAGGGTGTCGAGCGCCATCCCTTGTGCGTTGAGCCGGTCGAACAGCGCCCTGGCGCGGGCAAACAGGTCCCGTTGCGCCTCGAAGCCCTCGGCCGGCTCCGGGATGCACATCAGCCCGCGCAGACGCAGACGTGGCAGGGCCGCCACCGCCTGTGCCAAGGCGGACAGTTCTTCCGGCGCCACACCCGACTTGTTGATCCCACCGTCCACATTGACCTGCAGACACACCTGCAGCGGCGGCAACCCGTCCGGACGCTGGTCGTTCAGCCGCTGTGCAATCTTGAGACGGTCGACCGACTGGACCCAGTCGAAGTGTTCGGCCACCAGCCTGGTCTTGTTGCTCTGCACCGGGCCGATGCAGTGCCACTGCAACGGAAGGTCCGGGCGCAGGTGCCGCAACGCGAGCACCTTCTCGACGCCTTCCTGGATGTAGTTTTCGCCAAACACCCGTTGCCCGGCGTCCACCGCCTGGGCCACGTCGTCGGGGCCGAATGTCTTGGACACCGCCAGCAAAGTGACCAACCGCACATCGCGGCCGGCCGCTGCACAAGCCTGGTCCAGCCGCTCCCTCACCCCTTGGAGATTGCCTGCAATCGTCGTCATAATCAGTCCGTTACACCAACACTGCACGGGACCCCGGGATGGATATCACCCAACTGCTCGCCTTCAGCGTCAAGAACAAAGCGTCCGACCTCCATCTCTCGGCCGGGCTCCCACCCATGATACGGGTGCACGGTGACGTGCGACGCATCAACGTCGAGCCGCTGGACCACAAGATGGTGCACAGCATGGTGTACGACATCATGAACGACAGCCAGCGCAAGCAGTACGAAGAGTTCCTGGAGTGCGACTTCTCGTTCGAAATCGAAGGTCTGGCGCGTTTCCGTGTCAATGCCTTCAACCACAACCGCGGTGCCGGCGCCGTGTTCCGGACCATTCCGAGCAAGATCCTGACCCTGGAGCAGCTCAACGCGCCCAAGATCTTCGGGGATCTCGCATTGCGCCCACGCGGCCTGGTGCTGGTCACCGGCCCGACCGGCTCGGGCAAGTCGACCACGCTGGCCGGCATGGTCAACCACCTCAACGAAAACGAGTACGGCCACATCCTGACCATTGAAGACCCGGTCGAGTTCGTGCACGAGTCCAAGAAGTGCCTGGTCAACCAGCGTGAGGTCGGGCCGCACACCCTGTCGTTCTCCAACGCCCTGCGCTCGGCGCTGCGCGAAGACCCGGACGCGATCCTGGTGGGTGAAATGCGCGACCTGGAAACCATCCGGCTGGCGATGACCGCCGCGGAAACAGGCCACCTTGTCTTTGGCACGCTGCACACCTCCAGCGCCGCCAAGACCATCGACCGGATCATCGACGTGTTCCCGGCCGAAGAGAAGGACATGGTCCGTGCCATGCTGTCGGAATCGCTGGTGGCCGTGATCTCTCAGACCCTGTGCAAGGTCAAGGATGGCAGCGGTCGGGTGGCCGCGCACGAAATCATGATCGGCACCAGCGCCATCCGCAACCTGATCCGCGAAGCCAAGGTGGCGCAGATGTACTCTGCGATCCAGACCGGCCAGAACGTCGGCATGCAGACGCTGGACCAGAACCTCTCCGAGATGGTCAAGCGCAACCTGATCAGCCCCGCCGAGGCGCGCAGCAAGGCGAAGATTCCGGAAAACTTCCCCGGGTAGATGCATCCCCCCCGTTGCTTGCTCGCTGCGCGTAGCCGCATACCCCCCAGGGGGCAACGCGTGCGGCCCGGCAAAGCCGGTTCCGCCGCGTTCTGGACCAGCACCTTGCTTCGGTGACCAATGTGACCCGTCGAGACACAAAAAGGTAAAACTTCATGGAACGCGATCAGGCATCCAAATTCATCAACGATCTGCTCAAGCTGATGCTCAGCCGCAGCGGCAGTGACCTGTTCATCACCGCCGACTTCCCACCCGCGATCAAGGTCGACGGCAAGGTGGTCAAGGTGTCTCCGCAGCCACTCAACGGTGTGCACACCCTGGCGCTGGCGCGGGCCATCATGAACGACAAGCAGGCCGCCGAGTTCGAACGCACCAAGGAGTGCAACTTCGCCATCTCGCCGCCGGCGATCGGCCGCTTCCGGGTCAGCGCCTTCGTCCAGCAGGGCAAGGTCGGCATGGTGCTGCGGACGATTCCCGCCGTGCTCCCGACCATCGATTCGCTGGGCCTGCCGCAGGTGCTCAAGGACGTCACGCTGTCCAAGCGCGGCCTGTGCATCGTGGTTGGCGCGACCGGCTCGGGCAAGTCGACCTCGCTGGCGGCCATGGTCGACTGGCGCAACGAGAACACCCACGGCCACATCATCACGATCGAAGACCCGGTCGAGTTCGTGCATGCGCACAAGAACTGCGTGATCACCCAGCGGGAAGTCGGGCTGGACACCGACGACTGGGGCATCGCCCTGAAGAACACGCTGCGCCAGGCGCCCGACGTGATCCTGATGGGCGAGATCCGCGACCGCGAGACCATGGAGTACGCGATCCAGTTCTCGGAAACCGGTCACCTCTGCCTGGCCACCCTGCACGCCAACAGCGCCAACCAGGCGCTGGACCGGATCATCAACTTCTTCCCCGAAGAACGGCGCCCGCAGCTGCTGATGGACCTGTCGCTGAACCTGCGCTCGCTGATCTCCCAGCGCCTGGTGCCGCGCCAGGACAACAAGGGGCGCCACGCCGCTGTCGAGATCATGCTGAACTCCCCGCTGATCGCCGACCTGATCTTCAAGGGCGAGGTCTCCGAGATCAAGGAGATCATGAAGAAGAGCACCAACATGGGCATGCAGACCTTCGACCAGGCGCTGTTCAACGCCTTCGAAGCCAACCTCATCAGCTACGAAGACGCCCTGCGCAACGCGGATTCGGTCAACGACCTGCGCCTGCAGATCAAGCTCAACAGCCAGCGCGCCAAGACGCAGGATCTGGCGGCCGGCACCGAACACCTCACGATCGTCTGACCATGGTGCGCCAACCCCACTTCCGGCGCGCCCTGCTGGCGCTGGTGCTTCTGGTCACGCCCTGGATGGCGTGGGCCGCGTTCCCCTCGACCGCCCGCCTGGCCGACACCGACCTGGTGCTCAACGGCCAGGGTGTGCGTTACCGCGTGGTGTTCAAGGTCTACGAGATGGCGCTGTACACGGGCAAACCGGTCACCACGGCCGAACAGCTGCTGGCCCTGCCGGGGCCCAAGCGCCTGTCTTTCGTCGCGCTGCGGGAGCTGCCCGGCACCGACCTCGGCCTGGCCTTTCTCAAGGGACTGTCGTCGAACGCGTCCAAGGAACAGGTGCAGAAGCACGTGGTCTCGACCAACCGCCTGATCGAGATCTTCTCGGGCAAGCCCAAGCTGATGCCGGGCGAGACCTTTGCGATGGAGTTCGTGCCCGGCAAGGGCACGCAGTTCTTCATCCAGGACCAGCCGCAGGGCGCGCCGGTGGGCGACGCCGAATTCTTCAACATGGTCCTGCGCATCTGGGTCGGCCCCTCGCCGGCCGACCACCAGCTGCGCGACCGCCTGCTCGGCAAGACCGACTGACCGCCGCCATGAGTTCCTCCGATTCTTCTGCCACCCCTTCCCGCCGCGTCGCCTTCATCGGTCTGGGCGTGATGGGCTATCCGATGGCCGGCCATCTGGCGCGCGCCGGCCATCCGGTCACGGTCTACAACCGCTCACCGGCCAAAGCACAGGCCTGGGTAGCCGAGTTTGGCGGCACCGCCCGGCCCTCCCCGCGCGAGGCGGCTGCGGGTGCCGAGATCGTGTTCTGCTGCGTCGGCAACGACGACGACCTGCGCTCGGTCACGCTGGGTGCCGACGGCGCCTTCGCCGGCATGCAGGCCGGGGCCATCTTCGTCGACCACACCACCGCGTCGGCCGACGTGGCGCGCGAACTGTACGTGGCGGCGAAAGAGGCCGGGCTGGCCTTTGTCGATGCGCCGGTGTCGGGCGGTCAGGCCGGTGCACAGAACGGTGCGCTGACCGTCATGTGCGGCGGTGACGCGGTCGCGTTCGAGAACGTCAAGCCGGTCGCCATGGCGTTCTCGCGCGCCTTCACCCTGATGGGCGAGAGCGGCGCCGGCCAGCTGACCAAGATGGTCAACCAGATCTGCATCGCCGGACTGGTGCAGGGCCTGGCCGAGGCCATCGCCTTCGGCCAGAAGGCCGGGCTCGACATGAACCAGGTGCTGGACGTGATCGGCAAGGGCGCGGCCCAGAGCTGGCAGCTCGACAACCGCGGCAAGACCATGGTCGCCGGCCAGTTCGACTTCGGTTTCGCGGTCGACTGGATGCGCAAGGACCTGGGGCTGGTGATGGAAGAGGCGCGCCGCAACGGCGCACGCCTGCCGGTGACCGCGCTGGTCGACCAGTTCTACGCCGACGTGCAGGCCATGGGCGGCCACCGCCAGGACACCTCCAGCCTGATCCGCCGGCTGAAGTAGTCCCGCGTCGCGCTTACTGCTTGGGTGCGTCGCTCTTGGGAGCGATGCGCAGCAGTTCTTCTTCGCTGATGATTTCGAGCACACGCACCACGCGCTGCGCGCCCTTGGTGGTGCGGGCCACCTGGGTGGCGAGGTCGGCCTCGCGCTGGGTCACCCGGCCCATCAGGAACACGGTGCCGCGCTCGGTCACGACCTTGAAGGCATTGGACGAGAGCTGCTTGGTGTCGAGCAGGCCGGCCTTGACCTTGCCGGTGAGCAGCGAGTCTTCGGCCTTCTCGGTGAATGAAGGGCTGTTCGCCACATCCAGTTCGTTGTTGACGACCTGCACGTTGTCGACCTGCTTCACGATCGACTCGGCCAGTTCCTTGTCGCGGGCGTTGGCCACTTCACCGGTCAGCAGGACACGGCGGTTGTAGCTGGTGGCGCTGATGCGCGCGCGCGAACCCATCTGGTCGCGCAGGCGGCTGGCGACGCGCAGTTCGATGCCCTGATCGTCGAGCTGCGTGCCCGAGCTGCGGCGGTCACCGACCACCATCGCACCGGTCAGCGCCGCACCACCCACCGCAAGCGGCGCACAGGCCGGCAACACGGCTGCCGCAGTGGCCACGCTCAGGATGGCAAGGGTCAGACGGCCATGGGAACGAATGGATTTCATGCAGGGTTCTCCGTTTCATTGGACAAGGCTTCGGGCAGGCCCAGCAGCTGGGCATCCACGCCGTCGCAAAGGCAGTGCAGCACCAGGTGGTGCACTTCGAGAATCCGTGCCGGCACGTCGTGCGGCACGCAGATGTGGACATCGGTGTCGCGCAGCAGCTGGGCCGTGCGGCCTCCGCGTGCGCCGGTGAGGGCGACCACGATCATGTCGCGCTCATGGGCCGCCTCGACCGCGGCGACCACGTTCTGCGAATTGCCGGAGGTCGACAGCACCAGCAGCACATCGCCGGTCTGGCCGAGCGCGCGCACCTGGCGCGCGAACACCGCGCGGCCATCGAAGTCGGTCGCCAGTGCGGTCAGCACCGACGCGTCGGCCGAGAGGGAAAACGCCGCCAGTTCGGGGCGCTCACGCTCGTGGCGCCCGATGAAGCTGGCAGCGAAGTGCTGCGCGGCCGCGGCCGATGCCCCGTTGCCACAGGACAGCACCTTGCCGCCGCCAGTGACGCAGGCCAGCAGCGCCGATGTGGCGGCTTCCACCATGGGTGCCAGCGACTGGGCGCACTGGTACTTGAGATCGGCACTGTCGATGAACTGTTGCTGGATGCGTTGCAGAAGCATGGTCGGATGATAGCGGCGCGCCGGGTGTCAAAACGTACCGGATGCATCAAAGGCCGCGCGCAGCCATTCGATGCGTGACCCTTCTCCGCCGTCCTGTGCACCTTGCAACAGAACGACATCAAAACGACACGGAGGTTCCGACCCCAACCGCAACAGAAAGTGCCGCGCGGCGAACACGATGCGCCGCTGCTTGAGGCCGGTGATGCTGCTGCCGGCCCCGCCGCGGCTGGCGCTGGCGCGCTGGCGCACCTCGACGAAGACCAGCGTGCCATCGGGCTCACGCATAATCAGGTCGACCTCGCCGCCACCGCGGCCGGGCGTGCGGAAATTGCGCTGCACCAGCCGCAGGCCGTGCCGCTGCAGATGCGCCAGCGCCGCGTCCTCGGCCGCATCGCCACGCTGCTTGGTCGTGACCGCTGCCCCCTGTTTCCGGGAATCCCACATTGTCCGCACCCTCCCCTTCGCTCTTGTCCGCCGCCCGTGAACTGGCGGGGCTGCAGCATTATCCGCAGGGCACGCTCTACATGGTCGCGACCCCGATCGGCAACCTCGCCGACATCGGGTTGCGCGCGCTGCACGTGCTAGAGCTGGTCGACACCATCGCCTGCGAAGACACCCGCCATACCGCCGCGCTGCTGCAGAGCTACGGCCTGCACAAGCCGCTGCTGGCGCTGCATGAGCACAACGAGACCGAGGCGGCGCAGACGGTGGTGCAGCGCCTGCGCGAAGGCCAGCGCATCGCCTACGTGAGCGATGCCGGCACGCCGGGCGTGAGCGATCCGGGCGCGCGGCTGTGCGTCGTGGTGACGGCCGCAGGATTGCGCGCCGTGCCGCTGCCGGGCGCCTCCAGCATCACCGCGCTGCTGAGCGTGGCGGGCACGGGCGGACACGACGGCCGCTTCGTCTTCACCGGTTTTCTCTCACCCAAGGCAACCGAGCGCCAGCGCGAGGTGCAGGCCATCGGCGCCGACCCGCGGGCCTGTGTGCTGCTGGAAGCCCCGCACCGCATCGAGGCGCTGGCGCGCGACCTCGCTGTGCTGGGGGAGCGACCGGTGACGGTCGGGCGTGAGCTGACCAAACAGTTCGAAGAAGTGGCGCAGATCGCGGCGGCCGAGTTTCCCGCATGGCTGCAGGCGGGGCCGCACCGCACGCGTGGCGAGTTCGTGTTGCTGGTGCATCCGCAGGCTGCTGCCGACGCCGATGATGAAATCAGTGCAACCACGCTGCGCACGCTCGACCTGTTGCTGGCCGAGCTGCCGGTCAAGACCGCGGTGAAACTGTGCGCCGAGATCAGCGGCGCGCCGCGCAACGCGCTGTACCAGGCTGCACTGGCGCGCCGGCAGGAAGCGCCGGAAGACTGAGGCTCAGCGCAGGCGCTGCAGCGGCTCCTGCGCCCGGCCCTGCCCGTCGACCACGGTCGCATCGACGTCGACCACCTCGCCCTCGGGCACCCGCCCCGGCCACACGCCCTGCGTGTAGCGCTGCGACTGCTCGCGCATGCGCGAAAACATGACCACCGGCGCCGGCTTGCGGCCGGTCAGCAGCGACCAGAGCGACACCCCGGCCACGACCACCAGGGCCGCGAGCAGGAAGCTCACGATGAACACAGTGACTGCCAGCAGCAGCACGAGTTTGAGGGCGGCGCGCAAAAGCCGCGAGAAGGCGTCGGCAATCAGGTTCATGCGGATTTGGGAGTCCGGTCCGGCCCGGTGGTTCCCTTGAGGCAACACAAGAAATTGTCAGATGAAGGCATTGTGGCCGCAATCAAGCGCCGCCTGTCGCCGCGATCACATGCCCGGGCCGGCCGCCGCTGCTATGCTGAAAAACGGTGACCCAAGGAACTTCGACACCATGAGCATCCGCCACCTCGACGCCCTGTTCGCCCCCACCTCCGTCGCCGTGTTCGGCGCCTCCGAACGCCCCGCCAGCGTGGGCGCCACCGTCTGGCGCAACCTGGTGGACGGCTTTCAGGGTCCGCTCTACCCGGTCAATCCCAAACACAGCTCGCTCGGCGGGCGCAAGACCTACCGCGACGTCGCCGCACTGCCCGAAGCGCCCGATCTGGCGGTCATCTGCACGCCGCCCGCCACGGTCCCCGGCCTGATCGCGCAGCTGGGCCAGCGAGGCACCCGGGCCGCGGTCGTCGTCACCGCCGGTCTGGACAAGGCCACCCGGCAGGCCATGCTCGACGCGGCCCGGCCGCACACGCTGCGCATCCTCGGCCCCAACTGCATCGGCATGCTGGTGCCGCACCTGGGCCTGAACGCCAGCTTCGCGCACATCGGCGCCCAGCCCGGCGAACTCGCCTTCGTCTCGCAGTCGGGCGCGCTGGTCACCGCCATGCTCGACTGGGCCGCCGCCCGCAACATCGGTTTCTCGCACTTCGTCTCGCTGGGCGAACACGCCGACGTCGATTTCGGCGACATGCTCGACTACCTCGGCAGCGATCCGCACACGCGGGCGATCCTGCTGTACATCGAGAGCATCGACGAGGCCCGCAAGTTCATGTCGGCCGCGCGCGCCGCCGCGCGCAACAAGCCGGTGATCGTGGTCAAGGCAGGCCGCTCGGCGGCGGGCCAGGCCGCTGCCGCGTCGCACACCGGTGCGCTCGCAGGGTCGGACGCCGTGTTCGACGCCGCCATCGCCCGCGCCGGCATGCTTCGCGTGCTGACGCTGGACGATCTGTTCCTCGCGGCCGAGACCCTGGCGCGCTTTCGCGACGGGCCGTCGGAACAGCTGCTGGTGCTGACCAACGGCGGCGGCGCGGGCGTGATGGCCGCCGACGAGGCCTCGGCCCTGGGTGTGCCGCTGGCGCCGCTGGACCCCGCCATGCTGGCACGGCTGGACGCCGTGCTGCCGGCCAACTGGTCGCACGCCAATCCGGTGGACATCATCGGCGACGCGCCGGCCGAACGCTACGTGGCCGCGCTGGACGCGCTGGCCCAGGATCCGGCCAGCGCCGTGCTGTTCATCCACGCGCCGACCGCGATCGTGCCCAGCGCCCAGATCGCGCAGGCCGTGCTGCCGCAGCTGACCACCGCGCCGCGCCGGGTGCTGGGCTGCTGGCTGGGCGACACCGCCGTGAAGCAGGCGCGCGAAAGCTGCCGCGCGGCCGGCGTGCCCGATTTCGAGACACCCGAGGCCGCGGTGCGCGCCTTCTCGCTGCTGCGCACCTACCGCCGCAACCAGGAAGAACTGCTGCAGACGCCCCCCGCACGCGCTGCGGGCCGCCCCGCCGACCTGTCCGCCATCCGCGCCATCGTCGACGCGGTGCTGGCCGACGGCCGCGAGATCCTGACCGAGCCCGAAGCCAAGGCCCTGCTGGCGGCGGCCGGCCTGCCGGTGGTGCCCACGCGCGTGGTCGGACCGGACCCGGCCGACGCGCAGGCCGCGGCCGACGCGCTGGGCTACCCGGTGGTGGTCAAGATCCTGTCGCACGCGATTTCGCACAAGAGCGATGTCGGCGGCGTGCGCCTGAACATCGGCTCGGCCGCCGAACTGCAGCAGGTCTGCGCCAGCATGCTGGCGCGCGTGCGCGAGCTGCGGCCGGACGCCGACGTGCAGGGCTTCACCGTGCAGCCGATGGTCAAGAAGCGCCACGCGCACGAGCTGATCGTGGGCGCCAGCGTGGACCGGCTGTTCGGCCCGGTGATCCTGTTCGGCGCCGGCGGCACGGCGGTCGAGGTGCTGGCCGATCGCGCGCTGGCGCTGCCGCCGCTGAACACGCCGCTGGCGCTGGCGCAGATCGCGCGCACCCGCGTGCACAAACTCATGCAGGGCTTTCGCGACTGGCCGGCGACCGACGTCGACGGCGTTGCGCAGGTGCTGGTCTGCGTGTCGCAGCTGCTGGCCGACGTGCCGGAGATCGCCGAACTCGACATCAACCCGCTGCTGGCCAACGACGAAGGCGCGGTCGCGCTGGACGCGCGGGTGCGGGTGTCCGCCGCGCGGCCCGCGGGCGCGGAGCATTTCGCGATCCAGCCCTACCCGGTCGAGCTGGTCGAGACCTGGCCCTGGAAGGGCGAGACGCTCACGTTGCGGCCGATCCGCCCGGAGGACGAGGCACAGCACCTGGCCTTCCTGGAAAAGCTCGACCCCGAAGACATCCGGCTGCGTGTGTTCCACAGCCGGCGCCACATCGAACACAGCGAACTGGCCCGGCTCACGCAGATCGACTACGCACGCGAGATGGCCTTCGTGGCCACGCGGCCGCTCGCGGGCGGCGGGGAGGAAACGCTGGGCGCGGTGCGGGTGGTGATCGACCCCGACAACCAGGACGCCGAGTTCGGCGTCATCGTGCGCAGCGACATCAAGGGTGGCGGTCTGGGCCGCCAGCTGATGGAGAAGATGGCGGCGCACCTGCGCCAGCGCGGCACCCACCGCATGGTCGGCAACGTGCTGAGCGAAAACACCGGCATGCTGGCGCTGGCGCGCGCCCTTGGCTTCCAGGAGTCCACCCCGGCGGGCGACCTGGACGACCATGGCCTGCGCTGCGTGGCCCTGGAGCTGTCGGCGCCCCCGCGCTGAACGCTGGCGGCGGGCTCAGCGGTCCTGCAGGGCGAGCTGCGCGCCCAGGCCGGCGAACGCGGCGGCGAAGCTGCGCCGCAACCAGCCCTGCACCGTCGCCGACTCGATGACCGCGCGGCGGAAGGCGTGCGCCAGTGCGGCGTAGACCACGAACACCACAAAGGTCATGAGCATGAACACCGCCGACAGCGCCACCAGCTGCGCCAGCGGCGAGCGGGCCGCCGGGTCGACAAACTGCGGCAGGAAAGCCAGGAAGAAGATGGTCAGCTTGGGATTGAGAATGTTCAGCAGGATGCCCTTGGCCACGATCTGCCGCCCCGTGCGCTGCGCCGCCGCCTGGTCCACCGCGAACGCGGCCTTGTCGCGCCAGGTGGCCCAGGCCAGGTAGAACAGGTAAGCCACGCCGGCATACCGCAGGGCCTCGAAAGCCAGCGCACTGGTGTGCATCACCGCGGCCAGACCGAAAATCGTCGCCAGCAGGTGCGGGACGATGCCGATGGTGCCGCCCAGCGAGGCCAGCACACCGGCGCGGCGGCCCTGCAGCAGCGCGGTCGAGACGGTGTAGATCACGCCGGAGCCCGGCACGAGCACCACGATGAGCGAGGTGATGAGGAATTCGACAGAGAACATGGCAGTGGTCTTTCTGTGAATGCGTCAGGCCATCAGCATCACGGTCGCGATGATCACCAGGCCGAGCACGAGGTTGACGCTGACCCAGGTGCGGATCGACGCCAGGGCGGCGCCGCCGGCCGGCCAGTCCTGCGCGGCCACGGCCCGGGACAGGCGCCGGAACAGCGCAAAGCGGATGTGACCGAAGATGGCCATCATCAGCACGCCCAGCACGGCCATGATGGTCCAGTCCAGCGGCATGTTGAACGGCAGCCCGGCCTGCACGCTGTCCTTGGCGGCGCGGCCGATCATCCAGCCGCCGGTCACGAACACCACCAGCACCGCGACCACCACCGCCGAGAAAAAGCGCTGCAGGGCCCCATGCATCAGCGGGATGCGCTGCGGCGGCGGCAGCTGCATCGCGGCCGGCCGCAGAAAGAACCCGGCGAACACCATGCCGCCGACCCAGACGACGATGGACAAGACGTGCAGCAGTTTGAGGACGGCGTAGAGCATGGAACTTCCCCGGTGATTCAGCGAGACACGTCGGACAGCATACCGCCCGCATCGCGCCGCTGCAGCTTGTACGGCGGCAAGCCCTTGAGCATGCGCCGCCCGTACGACTGGCGCAACAGCCGCGCGTCGTAGCAGACCACCACCGCCTCGTCGGTCTCGGTGCGCAGCGCGCGGCCGGTCCACTGCAGCAGCCGAGCCCCGGTGGCGGGCACCACCAGTTCGCTGAACGGATCGCGGCCCTGCGCCTTGAGCCAGTCGGCGCGCGCCTGACCCACCGGGTCACTGGGCGAGGCAAACGGCAGCTTGGTGATGAACACCCATTCGCACAGTTCGCCCGGCAGGTCCAGGCCTTCGCCGAAGGACTGCAGACCGAACAGGATCGAGGCTTCGCCGTCGGCCACGCGGCCGGCGTGGCGCTGCAGCAGCTGCGTGCGCGAGGCCTCGCCCTGCACCAGCACCTTGCCGCGCAGATCGCTGTGCGAACCGCGTTCGAGCAAATCCTGCGCGCGCTTCATCAGCGCCTTCGAGGTGAACAGCACCAGCGCACCGCGCCGCACTTCGCGCAGGTCGTCCATCAGCAGGTCGAGCATCTCGCGCGAATAGCCCTCGACGTCTTTCGGATCGCTCTTCGTCTGCACCACCACCAGCCGGCCCTGGTTCGCGTGGTCGAACGGGCTCTGCACCTCGCGCGTCTGCACATCGTCGTCCCAGGCCAGGCCGCTCTCGTGCAGGAAATGGTCGAAGCCGCCGCAGGTCACCAGCGAGGCCGAGGTCGCGACCGCGGCGCGCACCTTGCTCCAGAGGTGGGCGCGCAGCAGGCCGCCGGGGTTGAGTGGACAGGCGTGCGCGCTGAGCGTGACCAGGCCGTTCTGGATGCCGGCTTCGAGCCACTTGGCCATCGGCGCCTGGCCGCTGTCTTTCGCGGGCGGCTCCTGCAGCCACAACTCGGCCGTCGCGGCCATGTGCTGCACGCGCGGCGCGAAGCTGCCAATGCGGCTGTAGAGCTGGGCGCAGCGTGGTGCATCGCCCGGGTCGTCGCGGGCCAGCACCTTGAGCTGCGCCGCCAGCAGTTCGAACTCCTTGAGCAGGGTGCCCGCGTGGCGCGCGATCTGGCCCACGGTGTCGGCCCAGTCGGCCGGCAGCAGACCACCTTCCAGCCGCTCGGTCGCGTTCGGCAGGTTGAACTCGAAACCGGCGCCGCCGTCGCGGCCGTTGCGCGGCCGCATGCCGCCCTGTCTGCCGGAAATCGCCAGCCAGTCGGGCGACTCGGCCAGCCGCGCCATCGCGCGGCGCGCCAGCTCGGCCTGCGCGGCCTTGAGCTCGCGTGCCAGCGTCGCCACATCGGCGCCCAGCGGATGGCCGATCGCGCCGGCCACATCGGTGACCGCGCGCGGCAGCTTGTCCAGCCAGCCGCCACGCATCAGGTCCATGCTCTCGGTGAACTGGCCCTGCGCGACGCTGCCCAGGTGGTGGGCCTCGTCGAACACCAGATAACAGTCGGACGGATCGGGCAGCGCGTGCAGGCCCAGCGTGGACAGCAGCAGGTCGTGGTTGACCACGATCACCTGTGCCTGCGCCAGCTTCGCACGCGCCCGGTAATAGCTGCAGCCGTTGTAGCTCGGGCAGTGGCGGGCGGTGCAGGTGTGGCGCTCGGCCGCGACCGCGCCCCACACATCGCCCTCGGGCGGCTCGGCCAGGCGGTCGCGGTCGCCGTCCCAGTCGCCGCCGTCGAGCATCTGCCCCCAGCGCTCGTAGAGCTGGCCGCGTTCGGCCCAGACCCGCTCCAGCGCATCGCCCTTGAGCGCCGGCCCGGCGTCGCCGTCGCTGTCGCTGTCGCCAAACAGGTCGGCACTGCCGGCGTCACCGCCCGACATCTGGTCGAGCTTGAGCCGGCACACATACCGCCCGCGCCCCTTGGCCAGTGCGAACGCAAAAGGCTGCGGCAGCACCGCCGACAGCGCGGGCAGGTCCTTGGCCATCAGCTGCTCCTGCAGCGCCACGGTCGCGGTCGAGATCAGCACGCGCTTCTGCTGTGCCAGCGCCAGCGGAATCACGGTGGCCGCGTAAGCGGCCGACTTGCCCACGCCCGTGCCGGCCTGCACCACGGCGATCGCGCGCGGCCCGGTGGGGGCGGCCTCTTCGCCTTTTTCCGGCTTGGGCGGCCAGTCGACCACGCTCAGCGTCTGCGCGATGTGGGCCGCCATCTCGCGCTGCCCCTCGCGGGAACGGAACCCGTCCAGCCGCGAGACCACGTGGTCGAAGGCACCGAGCGCCAGGGCCTCGCGCGCCAGCGGCCCGCGGGGCGGGCTGGAAGGATCGAAGGAGACGTCGGGTTCGGACATGGGCGCGAAAGGCAAAGCGCGATTCTCCCAGAGGACCCGACCCCGCCAAGCCACAATGGTCACGAACACCCAGATTCAGGAGGATTCATGGCCACCCCCGCGACCACCCGCACGCGCCCCGCGCCCAAGCGCCGCATCGACCTCGCGCTGCAGGGCGGCGGCTCGCACGGCGCCTTCACCTGGGGCGTGCTGGACCAGCTGCTGGAGGAGGAATGGCTGGAGATCGCCGGCGTCAGCGGCACCAGCGCCGGCGCGATGAACGCCGTGGCGCTGGCGGCCGGCCTGATGGAGGGCGGCCGCACGGGAGCGCGCGCCGCGCTGCGCCGCTTCTGGGAACGGGTTTCCGAGGCCTCGCCGTTTTCCGCGCTGGACGATGGTCCGCTGGGCGCCATGTTCGGACCGAACAACCCCTGGCTGCAGCCCTGGATCGCGCCCTGGCATCAGGTCGCCAAGGCGCTGGGCAGCCAGCTTTCGCCCTACCAGCTCAATCCGCTGAACCTCAACCCGCTGCGCGAGATCCTGGCCGACACCATCAACTTCGAACGCGTGCGCGGCTGCCACCGCACCCAGCTGTTCATCGCTGCCACCCACGTCTCGACCGGCGAGCTGCGCGTGTTCCGGCAGGACGAGCTGACGGCCGAGATGGTGCTGGCCTCGGCCTGCCTGCCGCTGCTGTTCCAGGCGGTCGAGATCCGGGGTGAGGCCTACTGGGACGGCGGCTACGCCGGCAATCCGACGCTGATGCCGCTGATCAGCGAGACCGACGCCGACGACCTGCTGCTGGTGCCGATCAACCCGCGCCGGCGCGACGAGGTGCCGACCCAGGCCAGCGACATCCTGGACCGCGCCAACGAAGTCACCTTCAACGCCAGCCTGCTCAAGGAGCTGCGCACCATCGCACTGATCAAGGAACTGCTCAAGGACGCCGGCCGCCCCGACAGCGCCTACCGCCGCCCGCTGTTCCAGCGCGTCGACGACCTGCGCCTGCACCGGCTGGACGCCGACGCCGAACTCGCCCAGTTCGGCGCGTCGAGCAAGCTGCAGACGGGTCGCGCCTTCCTGCTGCAGCTGCACGAGATCGGCCGTCACGCCGCCGACGACTGGCTGCACCGGCATGGCAAGGACATCGGCAAGCGCTCGACCTGCCCGCTGCCGGAGACCTATACCGGCTGAACGGGCGGTGTGCGAACATTCCGCCTTGCCATCAAAACCACATATTCAGGGAAGCCAACATGACCACATTCACCGAACACCCGCCAGTGCCCAAGGTGCTGCAGGAAGCGCTGAAGGACTATCCGGAACTGATCGCGGAGTTGCAGGAAGGACTCAAGACCGTTGGTCGTGCACCCGGCATGAGCAAGGCGCAACTGACCGATCAACTCGAAGCGACCATTGCCGTGCTCGAGGCTCGGCTGGGCGTGTTCGCGATGCGAGCGGCAGAAGAACGAACGCGTGCCAATGCCACCGGCGACGAGGAAGCGATGGCTGATGCCAAGGCCAACGATCTGCTGATGTTCGATTGCCGCAGTAGCGTTCCAGACACGCTCGGCGAGTTGGCTGCGTTCTTTGCCTGAGGCGAGGCTCGACAGAAAAGGCATCTGACTGCGGCAACCAACGCTGAATTCAAGCGGAACATCGCAGACAGCGCCCCGGAAACTCCGGCATGGCAAGAACAGCGGCACGCGCTCAAACTGCCCGCTGCCGCAGACCAATAGCGGCTGAATAGTTGCTGCGCGAACATCTCGCCTTGTCACCAGAACCACGTATTCAGGGAAGCCAACATGACGCGAAAAATCGACACCGCCAAGTTGAAGGCGGCTGCTGTGCATCTGGAATGGGTTTGCCAGCAGTATCCGAACGAAGACCGTGTGCAAAGCTTGCTGGAGGGCATGCGCTCCTGGATTGAGGATGCCAAGGCCGGCCGAATCCAGACGCCGATCGCGGACAGGTTTGCCTTGCCCTTTCGCTGGGCTATCTCTTCCGAAGGGCTGTACCGAGACTTCATTGAACCAGACGTCGAGGGGGCTTACGTTGACTTCGGGATTGAACTGGAAGGCGGCCTGTCTGAACAAGAACAGCGAATCCTTGCGGACATGGAAGCACGGCGGGCAGCCGTTCTGAAAGGCAATCCAACATGAGTGACTCAGGCTTGACCCCTGATGAACTCCGGCGGCAATACGATGAAAAAACAGTCAAGGAAGCGCTGACTTTCAAACCTCAAGGGGTCAGCCGCCAAGCCGCTCTTGACTAACTGGAGACGCCAGAAGGAAAACTGTATCTGCAGCGACTGATCGAAGCATCCCCCAGCACACCGCTGAACAAGCTCAATGATCGAGCTGTTGACCAGATCACCTCCGGCCGCGAACTCCCGCGCATGGAGACCATCAACGAACCATTGGTCAAGATCGTTCCGAAAGGCAGTCAGCCGTCTCCCCATTCGCCCTTCTGGGCAAAAGAAGGTGACCTGAACGCAGCTATCAAAGACGGCAAGAATCTCTCGCAACACTTCGCATTGCCGGTGGGCAGCGAATCGCCACAGTACGACGTCTACAGGATCCGGCCCAAGGCTCCCACCGAGGTCTTCGTCAACACCGTCGCACCCACCAGCGAATTGCATGGACAGGTCACCAAGCCTGGAGGGGCTCCCCAATACTTGACACCCAACCGCCAGCTCTACGAACCACACGAATTCGTCAAGACCGTCGACAACAGACTGCACCTTCCGGTCAAAAGGCATGGCGTTGGTCCAGCCGTCAAAACCGCCGGGGTGCTGTGCGCCGCCTACGGCGCTTACGGCTCCAAACACCAGGTCGTAGGCTGTGCGAACATCTCGCCTTGTCACCAGAACCACGTATTCAGGGAAGCCAACATGACCACCCTGGAATGAGCAAGGCCCAACGAACCGATCAATTTGCTGCTCATCGAGAACACCGGATGTCTGAGACCTATATGTGCCAAATGGGCTGTATGCGAACATCTCGCCAGACTATTCACAATCACCGAAGACCAGACTGCAGAGCTCGCTCATGGAACGAGGCGACTGCGACGATGCTCTGAAAGGGAGAACAAATGAATCCAGAAACGTACCCAAAACCTGATCGCTCAAAGCTGATTCCCAACTTCGTCAAAACGGCAGACAACGACGTGCTGGACATTGGCTGGGCAGAGGGGTTCTTGTCCGATGGACACCCGTATCGGGCGGAGTATTGGGCTCAAGACCAGATTGGCATGGTGACCTTTTTCTTTTCGATCAAGGGCATGGAGGCACACACCGACGCGATGTTTCAAGCCCTTCTCGTCAACGAGGATCTGGTCGAATTTCCCAACGCAAGGACGCACTTGTCCGCGTCCAAATTGCTGGACTGGAGCGGAAACCCGATGTGGTCCGTCAATGTGGTTATTGACACCGAGGAAGGGCTGTTTGCACGACCGCTCATTGGCTTTAACCGCTTTGTTCAGGAAACACACCCATGAACTCGTCTGTGCAATACCCTCCCCTCCCCCAAGTCCTGCGGGAAGCACTGAAAGACTATCCGGAGTTGATTGACGGTCTCCAAGAGGTCATCAGCGATCTTGAAGTTCGTCCGGGCATGAGCAAGGCCCGACGCACGGACTTGCTGGAACTGGCCATCGGATCACTGGAAGACAGGCTCGACTCCTACTTGTCCAATACAGCGCAGGAGCTTCGTGAAGCCGAAGCCACGGGCGATGTCGCGCTGATCGAAAAGGCCAGGGAGAAGGAGATGCTGATGGTCGGCTGCCGGGGGGGGGGACTTCGTGACAGCTACGATGAATTGATCAAATTTTTTGATCAAGGTCTGAACTGACGGGAGATCAGGGCATGGCACGCGACTACACCAAGATCGATCCAGACGAACATCAGCGAATACTCCAGGAAAAGATCCTGCGCGATCCAAGAGAGTTTCTGAGCGCCACACCTCAAGACAATCCTCGCGCGATCATCACTGCGGGCCAGCCAGGGGCAGGCAAGGGAAGGCTGGTTCGCGATGCCAAAGCCGAATTACATGGCAATGCAGTCACCGTGGACCCTGACGAACTGAGGGGCCAGCATCCCCAAGCCAACACCCTTCGCCAGCAACACCCCTACACCTGGTCCAGCGAAACCCATGGCGATGCCAGCCAATGGGCAGGGGAGCTGCGCGAGGCTGCGATAGCACAGCGCAAAAACATCATCCTGGACACCACCATGCCCAGGGCTGATGTCATCAAGGAGTTGCAAGCCAAGGGCTACGACGTTGAAATCCGCGCCATCGCCACTCACCGATTGGAGAGTGAACTGGGGGTGGATGAGAGATTTGGTCGCGGTTTGGATCAAGAAGGCCACGGCCGCTACGTCCCCAAAGATGTGCGTGAAGCGGTCTACAACAAACTCCCCGCCGCCCTCGACGATGTCGCCAAACAGACCGGCGTCCCGGTCCAGATCTACGACCGCGAAGGCAAGCTGCACTTCGATTCCCGCACCTCTCCCAAGGCTTCCCCAGGGCAGGCACTGGAGACAGCACGCAACGCCCGCCTGACGCCGGAGCGCCTGAACGATCTCCACCAGTCCACCGACGCCCAGCGCCAGTGGCACCGCGACCTGCCCGAACGCGTGCCCAACGAACGCGTGAGTCCTGACACCGCCCGCAACCTGCTGAACGAACGGCAACACCTTCAGGTCGAGCGGGGCGTGCAACGGCTGCACAACGAGGTGGGCGGACTGCGCGCAGCTCCGTCTGTCGTCAAAGGCGTCGGCATCGCCGGTGCCGCCTACGGCGCCTACGACGCCAAGCACCAGGTCGATGCCGCCATCGACACCGCACGCTCCAACCGGGAGCAGTGGGTGCGCGGGGGTGAAGAGAGCGCCAACCAGGCGATGAAGACCGCCGTCACCGGCGGCGCCGCGACCGTGGGCGCCATTCCCGGCGCGGCGGCCGGCACGCTCACCAGCCCCGTCACCGGCCCCGTCGGCCCGATCGCGGGCGGGGTGATCACCGGCGGTGCGGCGGCCTACGGTGCCGAGAAGCTCTACGAAGACTCGCGACTGCAGCAGTTCAGCAAGTACCTGGGGCGCGAAGCCGGTCAACTCGGCTACGACTACGTGTCCAAAGAAGGCCGCCTGCTGCGCCAGGTCAACGGACTGAACGAAGCACTCCAGAAGACCACCGACCCGGCCGAACGCACGCGGCTTCAAGGGCGCCTTGCCGAAGCCAGCACGGCCTTCGGCAAGGAGACCGAACGCAATGGCCGCTACTTCGAGGGCCGCGCCGGCATCGACAAGAACTGGGAGCAGATGCATGCGCGCTTTCCCAAGGTCGACAAGAACGAGGTCAACGGCGCTCTGGACAAGCACATCGACGCCGGCAAAAAGCCCGCCGACGCCGTGCGTGGCGCCTGGAGCGACGCGGTGCACGAGAAGTACCCGCGTGCGCTGCCGCACCAGCCGCTGGAGAACTACCGTGCGATGGACAGCCGGCAGCTGAGCGAGCAGCACCGCCGGTTTGCCGGCGAGGTCGCGCAGGACCGGCAGTCGGTGCAGGCCCTCGCGGCCAACAAGGACTCGCAGAACAACCTCGACCAGGGCTGGCCCAGGTCGCTGGCGCAGCAACGCCAGGCCGGGCGCGTGCAGGAAGGGCTCAACGAGCTCTGGCGCGACACCGGCCACCTCGGTGCGGTGCGCGATGCGATGCAGGAGCGCGGCATGCAACCGCCCGAGCTGCCCGTCGAGCTGCGGCCCAGAGACCCGCAGGCGGCACCCACCCGCTCGGGCCAGGTCTCGCTCACGCCCGAACAGCAGCGCCACCACGCCCTGGCGCAGGAACAGCTCTCGCCCGCGCTGAGCGCCCGGGGCCACGACGCCGAGACCGTCGACCGCGTGAACGCCGCAGCGGTCAGTCACGCGCAGGCCCACACCCGCCGTGGCGAGGTGCGTGCGTTCCACCTGAGCAAGGACGGTGAGCGCGTGGCAATGGTGCAGGAGGGCGCGCCGGTGAGCGAATTCAGCGTGCGCCAGGCGCAGTCACAGACCAGCGAGCAGCATCTCGCGCAGGCCCACCAGACGGCGCACACCCGGTCGCAAGCCCCGCAAGAAACCACCCGCACCGCGGAAGCTCCGGCAGCGCCCACCCAGTCGGCCCCGGAGCGATCGATGGCCTGAGCCCGGAAGGCGTCGGGATCAGCCCCCGGGCGGGGTCGAGTCCGCGAACTGCCGCACCGGTTCGACCGGCAGGCTGAAGTGGAACGCCGCGCCCTGACCGACCACACCCTCGCCCCGCACGCCGCCACCGTGCCGCTGCAGGATGCGCTGCACGCTCGCCAGCCCCACGCCCGTGCCCTCGAACGCGTCCTGCCGGTGCAGGCGCTTGAAAGGATGGAACAGCTGGTCGACATACTTCATGTCGAAACCGGCCCCGTTGTCGCGCACGCAGAAGGTCAGCAGGCCGTCGGCCTCTCCGGTGCGTGTCAGCGAGATCTGCGCCTCGGCCTGGTTGCCGGTGTACTTCCAGGCATTGCCTAGGGATGGTGTTCAAAACCCCCGGTCAAGCCCGAATGGCATGAGCGAGGCACGACAGGAACAATGGCGTGATGACCCAACGAGAACTTGGCCTGAATCTGAGTACGCGGCGCACGCGCA